>JBFKCZ010000090.1:0-8222 GCA_041620035.1 Pseudomonadales bacterium | reverse complement strand
GCGGGTACCGGCACCGGCGATGATCAGGAGCGGACCGGGCCGCTCGAATTCGCTGTCGCCCCCATAGGTCGCGGCCCGCCGCTGCGCGGCATTGAGGTCATCACCGAAGGTCGGGGCCGCTGCGCGGTCGAGAACGGGCATGGCCGCGATGATGCCGGATGGCTGTATGTAAATACAGCAGTCTCCTCAGGGGGTCGACGCGGCCGTGACGCCGGGGCGGAGAATGTGGGAGCGAGCCGTGCTCGCGATTCCTTGCTGCCATATCCGCTGTCGATCGCAGGGAAGGGTGTTGCTAAAGTCCGATCGAGGTCTGTGGGAGCGCCCTTGGGCGCGAAGGGAGCCAAAGGAATCGATGAGTTGTTCGCGGGCAAGCCCGCTCCCACGGGCGCTGGGGACTTTGGACTCTAGCAACACTCTCCTTGGGCGCGAATGTTCGCGGGCAAGTCGCTCGGCCGCTTGCGGGCGAGCTCCCGCTCCCACATGCATCGATCAAGCTTTAGCGACACCCTCCAAGCGCGCTCACCCGGTCAGGCAAGAGATTGCGCAAAGCCCGTCAGCGACCGCAGCGTGTCCTGATACAGCTCGGGCGCCACATCGGGATAGCCGGCATCGCCCGCATGCGGTGTGCCATGCACGGTACGTGCGACTGCCGAAACCCCGGCCCGAACCAGCTTGCGGTAGAAGGCCAGACCCTCGTCGCGCAACGGATCGAGTTCGTTCACCGAAATGATGTGCGGCGGCAGCCCCGTCAGGTCTTGTTCCTGCGCCGCGAGGGGCCACGCCAGCGGATTGTTGCGGTGTTCGCCCTTCGGATCGTAGACCGTAACCAGCGCCGCCATCTGCGCGCAGCTGAGCAGGTAGCCGTCGTTCTCGTAGAGCGACAGCAGCGCCGGCGGCGGTTCGGCATACGCGCCCGAGATGTACGGGCACATTGCGAACACGCCGTCGATTTCGTCGAGCCAGCCTTCTCTCTTCGCCTTGAGCGTCGTTGCGATGCTCAAGTTGCCGCCGCCGGATTCGCCCGAGATCACGATGTTGGAGATGCCGAGTGCATCGCGCTGCGTGTGGGTCCATCGCACCGCGGCCGCACAGTCGTTGAGCCCCGCCGGAAACGGATGATTGCCGAGCCGCCCGCCACCGTTGCGGAACTCGACACCCACGGTGAGCACACCGGCATCGGCCAGGCTATCGCGCCAGCGCACGAACATCGGGTCCTGCGCTGTCATGAGCACCATGCCGCCGCCGTGGGTATGCACGACACAGGGCACTCTCCCCTTTGCCACCTTCGGACGATGGATGTACAGCGTGATCGCGTTGCCATCGACGCCGGCAATGGTCTCCGTGGACCGCTCCACACCCGCAAACTTCGGCAGCGCCGCCGTGAGCATCTCGTTGCCCGCCGCGGCCGCCTCCTCGAAGGCGCTGCAGTACGCCAGGCACTCCTCATACGACGCGCCAGCCCGAACGGGCTCGACACCGGGCGCGAACCCGCCCACCGCCTTGAGCACCTCGATGATGCGCGGGTCGGCGCGTTCGTCCGTCTCCAGGGTCGCCGATGGGTTCGCCAGCCGGCCGGGCAGATACACGTTGCGATCGGTCATGTCGGGTTTCCGTCGAGTTTCACACTGCGGCGTAGTATTGCGCGATTAGGCGATGTTAGCGGGGTAAACCTGTCAGGCCGAAGTGCTCCGGTGTGTTTTGAAGCTTTGACACCCGTCGGACGTTTCAGGGTCAGTCACGCAACATTAGCGCTCGCATCCATCGTTCTTGCCAGCGCATGGCGGATCCTCTTACCGTCTAGCAGCAGGCACACGCGCAGGAGCCACGATGGCAGGTCCTTTATCTGGCATTCGCGTCATTGATCTCACGCGCGTCATTGCGGGGCCCGTCTGCACGATGCTGCTGGCCGACCAGGGCGCCGACGTGATCAAAGTCGAGCCGCCCGAAGGTGACGCGGTGCGCGGTCCCGCGACTGCCGGGGGCTTCTCGCCAATGTTCGTGTCCGCGAACCGTGGCAAGCGTACGCTCGCGCTCGATCTGAAGCAGTCGGCGGGTCGCGACGTGTTGTTGCGTCTCGCCAGCACGGCGGATGTGCTGGTCGAGAACTTCCGTCCCGGTACGATGCAACGGCTCGGACTCGACGCGGCTTCGTTGCTCGAACGGAACCCCCGCCTCGTGTACGTGTCCATCACCGGCGTGGGCGACTCCGGTCCCTATGTCGCCAAGCGGGTCTACGACCCGTTGATCCAATCGCTGTCGGGCCTGACCGATGTGCAGGCCGATGCGGGCACGGGCAGGCCCCGCATGGTGCGCACCGTGATCGCCGACAAGACGACGGCCGTTTACGCAGCCCAGGCGATCAGCGCGGCGCTCTACGCACGGGAGCGCAATGGCCAGGGCCAGCATGTGCGCCTGTCGATGCTCGACACGATGGTCGGCTTCATCTGGCCGGAAGCGATGATCCAGCACACGGTCGTCGGCCGCGAACAGGCCGCCCAGGACCCCAACGCCCGCCCGGATCTCATCTACGCAACCGCGGACGGCTACATCACTGTTGGCACCAACTCGGACTCCGAGTGGCGCGGCTTGTGCCAGGTGCTGAACAGGTCTGACTGGATCACCGACGAGCGCTTCCACACCGGAGCGGCGCGCTACCGCAACGCAGCGGAGCGCATCACGTTGGTGGGCGAAATCCTGTCTACCCAGCCGAGCGCGTATTGGCTGCCACGCCTCGATGACGCCGACGTGCCCTCTTCACCGGTGCTGCGCCGCCATGAAGTCGTGGGCAATGAACAGGTCGTGCATAACGCGCTCATCGAGGAGTTTGATCAGCCCAGCATCGGCCGTATCCGGCAGCCACGACCGGCGGCGCTCTTCAGCGCCACACCAGCAGCGATTGCGGGGCCCGCACATGCACTCGGCCAGGACACGGACGCGATCCTCGCCGAACTCGGTTATTCGGGCGACGACATCGCCGGCATGAAAGCCAGCGGCGTCGCGGTCTCTGGGACAGTCGGAGAAGGCAAACCATGAGCGACAGCGCGGAGCCGCAACGAATACTGTGGGGCGTCGGCACCCCCCGCACCCTGCGCGCGCATTGGGCGCTGCATGAGCTCGGCCTGGACTACGCGCTGCGCGCCATCCAGTCGCGCACGGGCGAGACTCAGACGACACAGTTCACCGCGCTCAATCAACGCCAGAAGATTCCAGTGTTGCAGGACGGCGAACTCACGCTCACCGAAAGTGCAGCGATCGTGGCCTATCTTTCCGATCGCTACGGTAGCGACAGCAATCGGTTAATGCCGCTGTCTGGCACGCCGCGTGCGCTCTGCCTGGAGGCTTGCTTCTTCATCATCAGCGAACTCGACGCGACGACGCTATATGTGCTTCGTCGTCACGAAGGCCTGCCCCAGATCTACGGCGAGGCGCCAGCGGCGAACGAGGCGGCGCGCACCTACTTCGAAAAGCAGATGCGAACGGTCGATCATCTGCTCGCAGACGAGCGTCCATACCTCCTTGGAGATACCTTCTCCGCCGCAGACCTGCTACTGAGCACATGTCTCAGCTGGGCGGGCTTTTGTCGAATTCCGTTGTCCGCCCGCGTACAGGCTTACAACCAGTTCATCGTCGCCCGCCCGGCATACAAAGCGGCCACGGCGCGCAACGCGGTTCCCGCGTAAACGTCCGAAACAGCGCGCTGAGCAGTCTCGAAGTACCACTGCTAACGCGATTGTGCTACTCCATTGCAGTGCCGGCAGCGATCTGGAGTTTCGGTGATCTGGGTAGTCGACAAGAAGGTGACGAGTCATCTGCTGACCAGCGGCGACCTGCTTGCCGAGGTACCGCTGCGGATCTCTTTCGAATACGCGGTCGACCGCGGCGCCCTCGTCGATGGGTCGCTGTCGATCAAGGTGCTCTACAACAGCCGGCTCGCTTGTAAGATCTTTCCGAGAATCAAAGAAGACGCGCTCCAGATCGAGGTGCAGAAAACGGCAAACGACGCGGTCAACGAGCATCTCGCCATGAATGGATTGAGCACGACGCGCGATGAAGTAGGGCAATGAAGGGAAGGAGAAGACGATGCTGTTTGGCGGAATAGGCAGCGGCTTCTTCGACTTCGTGCTTAACGCAGTTCATTTGTCGGACGAAGACGTAAAGCGCATCCAAGAGGCGGTCGGTACTGAGGTAAAGAGCCGAATAGGGCTTGTTTCGATCGGCAGCCTTTTCGGGTACCTCGTGGGCATCGTCGGCCTCATCGTATCGGTGGTCGGGGTGATCGGCTGCTGAACGTCGATCGAGCTTCAGTCGGTTGCAATCTGGTTGTGCACGGTTGCTACGAGCCACGCGGTGACACCGCCCCACGCGACCCATGAGATAAGGCCCATCAGGTAGCCGCCCCACGTCAACGTCCAGTGGAAGTCCTCGAGATCGGCGTGAATCATATGTTCGGTCATCGTAGTCATGGCTGCTGGAAACAGGGTTACAGCCAGACTGCACAGGGTCCAGATCAGTGCAAACGCGACGCCAACTGCCGCGGCGAGCGAAACTGCTGAGAGCTTCATTGCGCCTCCTTGATAGGATTTGCCCACACTAAGCGCGCACATTCGAGTCGCCGTCAGTATGTGGTTCTACCTAGTCGCTGCACGATGACAGTTCAACCCCATCGATCAGGATGCAGCCTGCAACAGGGCCGCGCGTACGAGCCAACGATAGATCCAGTCGCTGGGTCGTGCCGGATGTGCAAGGCCCAGACGAGCGAGTGCGCTGGCATCGGGTTCACGCAACGCGCCCGCGCGCATGCCACGGACTACGAGTCGGGCGAGTGCCGACGTCGCTCCCCTGGCGCTCTTCAATACGTCGAGCGCCGCAAGCAAGCGTTGTTCGTCGGGTGTGAAATCCGAGCCGAATGGAAACTCCGGCAGCAGGCCGCTCTGTCTTGCCGGCCCAAGTGCCGTCCGAATCCGTTCCCGAGTGTTGTTCCGGAACGCAGGCGGTATCTGGTAGGTGGCGCCGATCTTGCCGGCGCGTTTCGCCGTCTCGAGCAGACCGGCCTGGAACTGTGAATCGGTCACGGAAAGCATCGCAGCAATCACGTCGGCGTCACTCTTGCCGCGCAGGTCTGCCGCGCCGTACTCCGTGATGATGACGTCGCGACGGTGCCGCGGAATGGTCGTGTGCCCGTATGACCAGACGATGTTCGAAACACGCTTGGCGCCTTCCATGCGCGTCGAATTCAGCGTGAGAACGGCCCGCGCACCCTCCAGTGCGAACGCCTGCTCGACGAAATCGAACTGACCCCCAACGCCGCTCACCACGGTGCCGTCCTCGGTCGCGTCCGATACGGCTGCACCGAGCATCGTCGCCATCATCGTGCTGTTGACGAAGCGCGCGTGAACGCGGGCCGATCTCCGTTCGTTCTCGCCGCCAAAAAGCGTGTTGGTGAAACTCACCGGCACCATGCAGAACCGACCCCGTCGAGACTCCGGCATGTCCCGCAGTGTCCGGTAGAACGCGCGACTGCCCAGGAAAAACCCGGCGTGAATGACGGCGCCGTCGACCTCTCGCTTGAGGATGCCGGCTTCTTCCAGGTGCAGAAAGCCCTCGACCAGCATCTCGCTCATGCCATAGAGGCCTTTCTCGAACGGCTGATCTTCGCAGGGCGAGTGTGTGTCGGGTTCGCAGTGAACAGCGCGCACCAGGCGTCTGAATTCCGGATTGCGCCGATGACGCAGAATGAGACTGTGCGTCAGCGCATCGCCAACGGAGCCAATACCGATCTGCAGTGTGCCGCCGTCGACGATATGCCGCGCCGTGTGCAGACCGATGGCGTGATCCACGAGGCTCACGGGTCGCTGTGGTACGCAGTAGAGTTCGAAGTCTGTCTCGGGACTCTCGAGGATCGAGTCGAATGCCGATTCCGGTACCACGGCGGATGCACTCGACATGAAAGGCAGTTCGCCGTTCACCTGGCCTGCAAAAATGAACTTCGCGCGGCCCGCGGCTCGGGCTTCGAGCAGGTCTGGCGTGATGTCGGGATTACAGCTCAAGCTGAAGCGAGAGCGTTGGCCGTCCGTCGACCTGGCGACCAGCTGGGCCAGAACGTTGACGCCACGATCGAGGATAAAGCGCAGCGCATCGGTGTAGTTCGCCGAAATGTAACGCTGCTGTGCGCGGGCCACGCTGCGCCAGCGGCCTGCTGAAAAAAAGAACTCCTCGACTTCGATGTTGGCAGGCAGCGATCCGTTGCGCAGTGCAGCGGCGTAAGTCAGTGCCGGGTAGTCGCCGAACAGTCTTTGGATCGCCGGACCGAGAAATCGTCTTTCGAGTTCGGTCGACGGCGTCGGCGTTTCCAGGGTGAGCGCAGTAACGATTCGTAGCTGCAGAGATGGGTCGCTCATCGCGCGTTCGACGAGCGCGTTGGCAATGTGATTGGCCTTCCCAAGACCGAGCGGCAACGCGAGCACGATCGTTCTGCCGACTCTGTCGACGATCGCGTCAGCAATAGCACCGGGGTCGGTGTAGTAGACCGGCTGATCGTCCATGCAATCCCGGGTATCGGCTACGCCACCGCCTGCGGATGCGCAGCCGATGGGTGATTAGTCGTATCGGAGCTTCGCAGTGTGCGCGCGAAGGCATCGGCGGGAAAATCGTCCACGGCGATCGCCTTGGCGACTGCGTTTTCGGTTTCCTCCAGTTTGCCGGCTTCCTCCGCAGAGATGACGCCGCGGTCGCGGGCATCACGCCAGTCGTGCTCCCCGGCGTGTTTCAACTTCGCATACAGAGGTTCGCTGGCGACCACGAGATCGAAGGCGCGCTCGAGTCTGGCGACGCCGTCATCCCCGAACCCGCGGTCTACGTTCTCTGTCAGCCGATCGCGCGTCGCGCATGGTGTCATCAGCTGGGCGCCGACCTCCAGGGTCAGTGCGTCCGAGGCACCACTCCATCGGCTTGGCAGCGTTACGCAGCGGAGAAAACCAGCCACCCAGCGGTTGGGAAGGTTGGCGAGGACTTCATCGAGTTGGCGCTCGATCGCTGCGAAGCCTTCCATCATGCAGAACCGCAGCACAGGAAGATCGGACATCTGCCGGCCATCGTCCTGCCAGCGCTTGAGCGCGGCGGACAGAAGATAGAGCTCCGAGAGAATGTCGCCCAGACGGGCCGACAGCATTTCTTTGCGCTTGAGCGCACCACCCAGTGTCAGCAGCGCCATGTCGGCGGTAACCGCAAACGCGGCGGAGTAGCGCGACAGTTGCCGATAGTAGGGTTTTGCCGCACCGGCCGCGGGCGCCGGGGCCAGTCGGCCACCGGTCCAACTGCGCCCCCACGCGCGGAACAGGGTCTTGGTGCTATGCCAGACGTGAGACCAGAAGGCGGTGTCGAACTCCTCTAGAGCCTTTTCTGGATCCGGGTTTTCGAGAGCCCGCATTTCGTCCAGTAAGTAGGGGTGACAGAGAATCGCACCCTGGCCGAAGATGATCAGATTGCGCGTGAGAATGTTCGCGCCTTCGACGGTGATGCCTACTGGTACGGCGCGATAGACGCTGCCGAGGTAGTTCAACGGACCATCGATCACGGCTTTGCCGGCATGGACATCCATGGCGTCGTCGACGGACTCGCGCATGCGAAACGTGGCCTGCGCTTTCATGATCCCGGAAATCACCGCCAACTTTCGGCCCTCGTCGAGACCGGCGCAGGTGAGTTTGCGCGCAGCATCCAGAAGATAGGCTCGCCCCGCGAGCCGTCCCAGACGACGTTTCACACCCTCGAATTCACCAATCGGCAGGTTGAACTGCCGACGGATGAGTGCATACGCGCCGGTGGTGCGTGCGCAGAACGCGGCCGCGGCGGCGGCCTGCGACGGCAGAGAGATGCCGCGCCCCGTGGCGAGAGCGCTCATCAACATCGCCCACCCTTTGCCAACGCGAGCCTCGCCACCGATGACGTGGTCCATTGGGATGAAGACGTCGTGCCCCCAGTTGGGCCCGATCTGGAACGCCTGATGTGCCGGCAAGTGACGACGGCCGATGGAGACTCCCTCGAGATCTGTGGGCACCAACGCCAGCGTAATTCCGATGTCCTCATCCGCGCCGAGAATCTGATCGGGATCGCGGAGTTTGAAAGCAAGGCCCAGCACTGTGCAGACCGGGCCGAGGGTGATGTAGCGTTTACCCCAATTGAGCCGAATACCTACGACTTCCTGTCCCTTCCACTGGCCTTTACAG
>JBFKCZ010000089.1:0-8225 GCA_041620035.1 Pseudomonadales bacterium | reverse complement strand
GAATGTCTGCGCGGTCCCGGCGGTACCCTTGTCGGACTTGCCGCTACTCGTGCCCGCCTTGGTGGCCTTCCGCTTCGCGGATTGTTCTTTCGGCGCCATCACACATCCCGTCGTCGAGTACGTGCCGAGGACATGGGGCCAGGGCTCGATTTTTCAAGGCGGTGCGTGCGCGCCAGCCGCCTACTTCCAGCCGGTCACCGCCGCGAGCGCATCGCCAATGTCCGCGAGGCTGCGAACCGTGCGTACGCCGGCCGACTCCAATGCCGCGAACTTCTCCTTGGCGGTACCCTTGCCGCCCGCGATGATCGCGCCGGCGTGGCCCATGCGCTTTCCTGCAGGCGCAGTGACCCCGGCGATGTAGCCCACCACCGGCTTCGTGACGTTCTTCTTGATGAATGCCGCGGCCTCCTCTTCGGCCGTGCCGCCGATTTCGCCGACCATCACGATCGCCTCGGTCTTCGGGTCGTCCTGGAACAGGCGAAGGATGTCGATGAAGTGACTCCCCGGAATGGGATCGCCTCCAATGCCCACACACGAACTCTGGCCGTAGCCGCGATCGGTGGTCTGCTTCACCGCTTCGTAGGTCAGTGTGCCGGAGCGGGACACCACACCGACTTTGCCGGGCAGATGAATGTCGCCGGGCATGATGCCGATCTTGCATTCACCCGGCGTGATCACCCCGGGGCAATTCGGACCGATGAGCCGCACGCCCACCGCATCGAGGTGAGCTTTCACGGCGAGCATATCGAGCGTGGGCACGCCTTCGGTGATACACACGATCAGTTTGATGCCCGCGGCGGCAGCTTCCAGGATCGAGTCCTTGCAGAACGGCGCCGGCACGTAGATCACGGAAGCCGTGGCACCCGTTTCGGCGACCGCCGCCTTGACCGTGTCGAAGACGGGCCGATCGAGATGCCGTGTACCGCCCTTGCCGGGCGTTACGCCACCCACGAGCTGCGTGCCGTACGCGATGGCCTGCTCGCTGTGCAACGTGCCCTGCGAGCCCGTGAACCCCTGGCAGATGACCTTGGTGTTCTTGTCGACGAGGATGCTCATGCCTTGCCTCCTGCAGCCTGCACCGCCTTCAGGGCCGCATCCTTGAGGCTCGTCGCCGCGATGATGTTGAGGCCGCTCTGCTTCAATCGTTCTGCGCCGGGCTTCGCGTTGTTGCCTTCGAAGCGGACGACTACGGGCACCTTCACCCCAATCTCCTGAACGGCGCCGATGATGCCGTCGGCGATCGTCACGCAACTGACGATGCCGCCGAAAATGTTGATCAGCACGGCTTTGACGTTCTTGTCGGACAAGATGATCTTGAACGCCTTGGCGACCGTCTCCTTGGTAGCGCCGCCGCCGACGTCGAGGAAGTTCGCGGGGTTGCCGCCGTGGTGCTTCACCAGGTCCATCGTGCCCATCGCGAGCCCGGCGCCATTGACCATGCAACCAATACTGCCGTCGAGCGCGACGTAGTTGAGATTCGATGCCGCCGCGTCCGCTTCGCGTTCGTCTTCCTGGCTGGCGTCGTGCATCGCCGCCACGCGCTTCTGCCGGTACAACGCATTGCCGTCGATGTTCATCTTCGCGTCCAGACAGTGAATGTTGCCGGCATCGGTGATGACCAGCGGATTCACTTCCACGAGTGAACAGTCCAGTTCCACGAACAGTCGTGCCAGATTCATGAACAGGTTCGTGAACTGCTTGACCTGGTCACCCTCGAGGCCCAATGCAAAGGCGAGCTCACGGCCTTGGAACGGTTGCGCGCCGACCGCCGGCTCGATCGCCACGCGAATGATCTTGTCCGGCGTTTCTTCTGCGACCTTCTCGATCTCGACCCCACCCTCGGTCGATGCCATGAAGACGATGCGCCGCGATCCGCGGTCGATGACCGCGCCGAGGTAGAGCTCCTTGGCGATGTCGGTGCAGCTTTCCACATAGATCTTGCTGACGGGCTGACCGTTGGCGTCGGTCTGTACGGTGACCATGTTCTTGCCGAGCCACTGTTTGGCGAACGCTGCGGCATCGGCCGCCGAATCGACGAGCTTCACCCCGCCGGCCTTGCCCCGTCCCCCTGCGTGCACCTGAACCTTCACCACCCAGCGGTTGCCCCCGATCTTGCGGGTCGCCTCCGCCGCAGCTTCGGGCGTGTCGACAGCGTGCCCTATCGATACCGGCAGGCCGTATTCGGCGAACAGGCCCTTGGCCTGATACTCATGCAGATTCATGACATTGCGTTCCTGTTCAGCTCTTTTTCTTTCGATTGATCATGTGGATGGCGTGACCGGCCACGCCGAGTGCTGCTTCGTGCACAGCCTCGGACAGGGACGGATGGGCGAACATCGTCAGACCCAGGTCCTCTGCGGATGCGTCGAACTCCATTGCGATGACCGCCTGGGCGATCAACTCCGAGGCCTGGGGACCCAGAATGTGAACGCCCAGCACTCTATCCGACTGCGCATCGGCGATGATCTTGACGATACCGTCGCTGTCGCCCGCGGCGAGTGCCCGGCCGTTGGCCGTGAATCCGAACTGGCCCACTGTGAACGCTTCGCCGTCCCGCTTCAGTTCCTGCTCCGTCTTGCCGACCCAAGCGATTTCCGGGTGGGTGTAGATTACGGCGGGAACGCAGTCGTAATTCACGAGCGGCTTCTGCCCGGCGATGCGCTCCACGACCATGATGCCCTCTTCCATGCCTTTGTGGGCGAGCATGGGGCCGCGCACCGCGTCTCCCACCGCATACACATGATGCGCATCGGTGGCGCAGAGATCGTTGACGTAGAGGAACCCGCGCTCATCCAGATTCACGCCGCTGTCGGCCGCGAGCAACCCCTTCGTGTAGGGACGGCGTCCGACGGCCACGATCAGTTTGTCGACCGTGATCTCGTGAGATCCCTCCTTGTCCTGATAGGTGACCACCACCGCCTTGCCCTTCACCGCCGACCCCGTCACCCGTGCACCCAGGCGAATGTCGAGCCCCTGCGATTCCAGGACCTTCTTCGCGTCACGGGCGATCCGCACATCGGCCATCGGCAGGAAGTCCTCGAGGGCTTCCAGAACGACGACCTCCGAGCCCAGGCGGCCCCAGACACTGCCCAACTCGAGGCCGATCACGCCGGCGCCGATGACGCCGAGGCGCTTGGGCACCGCGTCGAACTCGAGCGCACCGGTCGAATCCACGATGAGCCCGTCAGTGAGAGGCGTCGGTTCGATCGCAATCGCTTCCGAGCCCGGCGCAAGAATGACGTGCTCGGCTTCCAGGATGCGCGGCTTTCCCTTGTGTGCGGTGTACTCGACCTTGCGTCCCGCCAACAGCTTGCCGACGCCGGGTAGACCGTCCACGTCATTGCCTTTGAACAAGCCAGCCACACCCTGGGTGAGCTTCTTCACCACCGCGGATTTGTGCGCCATCATCTTTGCGACGTCGATGGACAACTTCCCCGTCTTGATCCCGAACTCGGGGTACTTGTGATTCGCCTCGGCGAATTTGTGCGAAACGTCGAGCAGCGCCTTGGACGGAATACAGCCCCAGTTCAAACAGGTGCCACCGAAGACCGGATTGCCCTCTCCGTCCAGCGACTTGTCGATGCACGCCGTCTTCATTCCGAGCTGCGCGGCCCTGATCGCCGCGTGATAGCCCGCGGGACCGGCGCCGATCACAATCACATCGTACTTGTCACTCATTGCAACTGATTCCTTCGTTGAGTGAGGGATTGCGCGGTTTCTATCAGAGATCCAGCATGATTCGCGCGGGTTCTTCCAACAATTCCTTGATGGTGACGAGGAATCGCACCGCTTCCTGTCCGTCGATGAGTCGATGATCGTAGGACAAGGCCAGGTACATCATCGGCCGAATGACCACTTCCCCGTCGAGTGCGATGGGGCGCTGTTCGATCTTGTGCATACCGAGGATACCGGTCTGCGGCGGATTGAGTATCGGTGTCGACAACAACGATCCGAATACGCCGCCATTCGAGATGGTGAACGTACCGCCGGACATGTCCTCGATCGTGAGCTTGCCCTCGCGCGCCTTGGTGCCGTATTCCCGGATGTGGTCTTCGATCTGAGCGAGGCTCAGCGAATCCGCATCCTTCACCACCGGTACCACGAGGCCTCTGTCGCTGCTGACCGCAACTCCGATGTCGTAGTACCCGTGGTAGACGATGTCGCTGCCGTCGATCGAGGCGTTCACCGCTGGAAAGCGTTTCAGCGCCTCGACGGAAGCCCGCACGAAGAAGGACATGAAGCCGAGCTTCGTGCCGTTGTGGCGACGTTCGAACTCGTCTTTGTACCGGCTGCGCAACGCCATTACCGACGACATGTCCACTTCGTTGAATGTCGTCAGCATCGCGGCCGTGCGCTGCGCCTCGACCAGCCGCTTGGCGATACTGGCGCGCAGCCGGGTCATCGGCACGCGCCGCTCGGCACGCTCGCCCGCACTCGCCACTTCCGCCGACTTCGAGGCCGGGGCAGCCTGCGCCTTTGCCGGCTGGGACTCGCGACGGCTCTCGGTTGCCTTGACGACATCGGCTTTGGTGACGCGTCCGGCCCGGCCGGTGCCGTCCACCTTCGCCAGATCAATGGACTTTTCCTGGGCGAGCTTCCGTGCGGCCGGTCCCGCGCTAACGCCAGTCTTCGCGACTTCCGCCGCCTTCTCGGTCTCTGTCGACGCGGGCGCGCTGTCGTCGCTGCTGCGCGTTGGCGTGCCCGCGGCGCCCGCACCTTCGACGAAGATCGCGATCACTTCCTCCGAAAGTACGGTGTCGCCCTCGGCCCTCAGCACCTCTTTCAGGGTGCCATCCGCCGGCGCGACGATTTCGAGCACGACCTTGTCGGTTTCGATTTCGGCCAGCACTTCGTCTCTCGCGGCATGTTCGCCCGGGCGCTTGTGCCAAGCCGCCACCGTGCCATCGGCTATCGACTCCGGAAAGGTCGGCGCCTTGATTTCAATCGTCACGAAACGTTCCTCATTGCGCGACTCGCAATCACCCGTACAGGGCGTCTTCGACGAGACGCTGTTGTTGTTCTATGTGCAGTTGCATGTAACCGATCGCAGGGGCAGCCGAAGCGTCTCGGCCCGCGTAGGTCAGATAGATACCTTCGCTGTGCCTCAGGATCACTCGCCGCATGTGATGCTGGCTCGCGTACCACGCGCCCTGATTCATCGGTTCTTCCTGACACCAGATGACTTCCTTCAAATTGGTGTACGGCGCGAGTGCCTCACCCAGCTCCGCCTCTGGAAACGGATACAGCTGCTCCAGGCGAATGATCGCAGCATCGGATGCACCGTCCTCTCGTCGCCGCTCCAGCAGATCGAAGTAAACCTTGCCGCTACACAAGATGACCCGCGTAACCGCGGCGGGATCGATGGGGTCGATCTCGGTCAGCACTGAGCGAAAGGATCCCTCTGCGAGATCTTCCAGGGTGGATACCGCCAGTTTGTGGCGCAACAGGCTCTTTGGCGTGAGTGCAATCAGTGGTTTGCGAAGCGGACGCTTCACCTGTCGTCGCAGCATGTGGAACACCTGCGCCGGCGTCGTCGGCACGCAGACCTGGATGTTGTGCTCGGCCGACAGTTGCAGGAACCGCTCGAGACGCGCCGACGAATGCTCCGGGCCAGCCCCTTCGTAACCATGTGGCAGCAACAACACCAGACCGCACAGCCGCTCCCACTTCTGTTCACCGCTGGTGATGAACTGATCGATAACCACCTGGGCGCCGTTCGCGAAATCGCCAAACTGCGCCTCCCAGACAATGAGCGCGTTCGGCGCCGTGGTCGCATAGCCGTACTCGAACGCGAGCACGGCTTCCTCGGACAACAGCGAATCGTAGAGATCGAACGTCGGCGAATCGGCGATGTGATTGAGTGGAATGTAGCGCCGTCCTGTCTTCTGGTTGTACAGCGATGCGTGCCGATGAGAAAAAGTGCCTCGCCCGACGTCCTGGCCCGTCAACCGCACAGGGTGCCCCTGATCGAGCAGCGTCGCGTACGCCATGATCTCGGCGTAACCCCAGTTGATCTCCAACGCGCCTGCCGTCATGCGCTGACGATCCTCGAGGAGCTTGCTCACCTGGCGGTGGAGTACGAAGCCTTCGGGCACGGAATTCACCTTGTCAGCGAGTTCCTTGAGCCTCGGCAGAGGGAAACGCGTCTCCGCCGGCGTCTTCCAGTCGTGCCCGATGTAAGGCGCCCAGTCGACGTACAACTGTGTGTTCGGCTTCTTGACCAGTGACAATGCGACATGCTCGCCCGCTTCGAGCGCGGATCGATAGGTCTCGACCATTGCGTCCGCATCGGCTCGAGCCAGCACGCCGTCGGCCACCAGCCTGTCGGCATAGATCGCTCGCGTCGTGGGCTGCTTGCGGATCTTCTGGTACATGAGCGGCTGTGTGGTCATCGGCTCTTCGGCTTCGTTGTGACCGCGGCGCCGATAGCAGACCAGGTCGATGACGACGTCTTTCTTGAACTGCATTCGGTAGTCGACCGCGACCTGGGTCACGAACAGCACTTCCTCGGGATCGTCGCCGTTCACATGGAAGATCGGTGCCTGCACCATGCGAGCCACTTCCGTGCAGTACTCGGTCGAACGCGCATCGTCTTCGCGTGAGGTCGTAAAGCCGATCTGGTTGTTGACGATGACGTGGATCGTGCCGCCCGTCTTGAAGCCCCGCGTCTGCGACATCTGGAACGTTTCCATCACGACGCCCTGACCCGCAAACGCGGCGTCGCCATGAATCAGGATGGGTACGACGAGGTTGCCGTCGTTGTCGCGACGTCGATCCTGGCGGGCACGCACGGATCCTTCGACGACAGGGCCTACGATCTCGAGGTGCGAAGGGTTGAAGGCGAGCGCGATGTGCATCTCGCCCCCCGGGGTCATGACATTCGACGAAAACCCCTGGTGATACTTCACATCGCCCGACGAGAGCTTCTTCGGCGCGGCCCCGTCGAACTCCGCAAACAGCTCTCCAGGATGTTTGCCGAGAATGTTCACCAGCACATTGAGCCGGCCGCGGTGCGCCATGCCGATGACCGACTCGACCACGCCGTGTGAACCGGTACGCTGCAGAGCTTCGTGCAGCATCGGAATCAGACTCTCGCCGCCTTCGAGCCCGAATCGCTTCGTTCCCGGGTAACGGTTGTGGAGATACTTCTCGAGACCCTCGGCGGCCGTGAGCCGCTCGAGGATCATGAGTTTCGTGTCGGTGTCGTACTCCGGATGACAGCGCACGCTCTCCAGGCGCTGCTGCACCCAGAGTTGCTCCGCGGCATCGACGATGTGCATGTACTCGGCGCCGACGCTGCCGCAGTACGTGTGCTCCAGTGCGCCGACGATGTCGCGCAACGTGGCGCGGTCGGCGCCGTAGAAGAACGAACCGGTCTGGAACACCGTGTCCATATCGGCTTGCGACAGGTGGTGATAGGCCAGGTCGAGCACGGGGGCGGGCGGGCGCTTCATCATGCCCAGCGGATCGATGGCGGCGCGCTTGTGACCACGATGGCGGTACGCCGCGATGAGCTCCGTGACACGCATCTGCTTGCGTTCATGCTCGTTCGAGAGATCCGTCGCCACGCGCTGCGGGCGTGCCCGCAACCGATTGCGTCCCAGCAACTCGAAATGCCGTACGACGGTGCTGTGCGGGATATCTGCCGCGACCACGCCCTCTACACGCGGCAGCTTCTCGAAGTACGTCCGCCATTCGCGGGACAGCGAATTGGGGTCCTCCAGGAAGGTTTCGTAGAGCGCCTCGATGTACGCAGCATTGCCGCCCGCCAAGTGCGAACTCTTGCGCATCTGCTCGAGGAAGCTCTCGGCCATGGTTGCTCCGGTGAAACGATGAACGATTATCTTAGCGCGGAATCACGGTGAGGGCCGAGGCGGCGCCCGCGGCGCCCTGCCGGCCGGCAGATCGCGAGCACGGCTCACTCCTACGAATTGGGGGTGATCTCGCCGCTCAGGTGCCCTGCTGCATCAACATGGTGCGGATCTTGCCGATCGCGCGCGTCGGATTCAGGCCCTTCGGACAAACCGACACGCAGTTCATGATGCCGCGGCACCGGAAAACACTGAACGGGTCGTCGAGCTCGGCCAGTCGCTCGGCGGTCGCGGTGTCCCGACTGTCGGCGAGAAAACGATAAGCCTGAAGCAGGCCGGCAGGACCGATGAACTTGTCGGGATTCCACCAGAAGGATGGGCAGCTGGTTGAACAGCAGGCGCACAAAATACATT
>JBFKCZ010000088.1:0-8248 GCA_041620035.1 Pseudomonadales bacterium | reverse complement strand
TTCGCCACCCACGGTCCCATTGGCCCCTGGATCGTCACCGCGGACGAGTTCGGCGACCCGCACGATGCCCGCATCCGCTGCTGGGTCAACGGCGAACTGCGCCAGGATTCAAATACGCGACATCTCATCTACGACTGCTTCGATCAAGTGGCGGAGTTGTCCGCCGCCTTCCCGCTGGATCCCGGCGACGTGATCTTCACCGGCACGCCCCAGGGTGTGGGCATCGCTATGAAGCCGCCGCACTTTCTGAAGGCGGGCGATCGCGTGCGCGTGGAAATCGACCGCATCGGCACCCTGGAGAACGAGCTAGTGGCCGAGACCCTCGAGACCGTCATCGCCTAGGAGCTGCGACCATGAACTTGATCGTCCGTATCCCGGAAACCGCCGCGGCTCGCGGCAAGATCGCCCCTAAACACTTCGCCCACATCGTCTACCGGACGCCGCGCTTCGCGGAGATGGTGACCTGGTACAAGACGGTGCTGGAAGCGGAGGTGGTGCTGCAGCACGACATGTTGTGCTTCATGACTTACGACGATGAACACCACCGGATTGCCTTTGCGAACATGCCGCATCTGAAGGACAAGCCGGCCGATTGCGCAGGCGTCGAGCACGCGGCCTATACCTACGAATCGCTGGAAGACCTCGCGGCTACCTACAAGCGCCTGCGTGACCTCGGCACCACGCCGTTCTGGTGCATCAACCATGGCATGACGCTGTCCATGTACTACCAGGACCCCGATCGTAACCGGGTGGAACTGCAGGTCGACCTGTTTCCCAACGCGGCCGCGACCACAGCGTGGCTGGAGCAGAGCGACTTCGCCAGCAACCCGCTCGGGGTCAAATTCGACCCCGAGGAATTTCTCGCCAA
Organism: Pseudomonadales bacterium; assembly: GCA_041620035.1. Taxonomy (GTDB): domain Bacteria; phylum Pseudomonadota; class Gammaproteobacteria; order Pseudomonadales; family Azotimanducaceae; genus SZUA-521. The sequence goes on along the minus strand of JBFKCZ010000088.1, from coordinate 7,380 downwards.
AGTGGAGCGCGGCGACGACCTGACCGAGTTCCTGAAGCGGCGCATCATCGATCCTTCCGAGCTTGTCGATCAGCTGCCCACGGAGGGCTTCTAGCGTCCCTATTCAAAGCCCGCGTCCGAGGTAACCGACGGCAATCGCAAGCACCCGAAGCTGCGGCGAACTTTCGCTGTGAGGACTGAGACTCGCACCGGTGGAGTAACATCCGGATCGAGGGGGACCAATCAGGGAGGAATCATGCGCAATCAACTCGCCCTACTGTGCGTTGCATTTGTCATCGGCGGCTGCTCACAAGAGCAGCCTTCGGAGTCGGCGAGCACACCCAACGCGGAGACCACACCCGCACCGGAAACCACCACGGCTCGAAGCGAAGGACTCGTGGCCTACACGGAAACCCGCGAGTCCTGTACGAACTTCTCGGCCGAACGCATACCACTCTTCGGTGACGTGCATGTGCATACGAGTTTCTCGTTCGACGCCGCTGCCAACAGCACAGGCGCCACACCTGCGGATGCGCACCGATTCGCGCGGGGTGAGTCGATTCCGTTCTGGCCGCTGGACGAATCGGGCAAACCGATCGGTTCCGCGAAGATCGATCGTCCGCTCGATTTCCTCGCGGTGACCGACCATGGCGAGTTCCTCGGTGAGCGCGCGTTGTGCCGCACGGCCGGTTCGCCCGCCTACGATTCGCAGTTCTGCACCCATTCCCGCTCCGATGAGCGCGTGGGCATGCGCATGCTCGGCACGGTGATCACGACGGAGACGCCGGTGCGCGTGCCGGAGCTGTGTGGAGCGGACGGCGCGTTGTGCCGGGAATGGGCGGAGGAACCCTGGCAGCGTATTGCGGCGGCCGCAGAGGAGGCTTACGACAAGAGCGCTGCGTGCAAGTTCACGAGCTTCGTGGCCTACGAGTACACCGGCACACCCGGTACATCGAACCTGCACCGCAACGTCATCTTCCGCAACGCCAAGGTGCCGCCGCGTCCCGTGTCCTACATCGATGCGCCCGCCGATTCGTTGCTGTGGAACGCACTCGATGCGGCCTGCACCGACGGTTGCGACTATCTCACCATCCCGCACAACTCCAATCTCGCGAACGGCCGCATGGCGCCCTACACCCGGATCGCGGACGGATCCGTAGAGGCGCGCCGCGCCTATGCCGACCAGCGGCTGCGGAGAGAACCCATCATGGAGATCTTCCAGCACAAGGGCGCCTCCGAGTGCATCAACGGGCTCGGCTCGATCCTGGGCGAACCGGACGAACTCTGCGATGTGGAGCAGGTGCGCTTCATGGGGCGCGAAGAGACCTACGCCGCCGCGATACAGAATCCCGACGGCACCTTGGGACAGACGCAACGCAAGGAAGTCACGCGCGAGTGCAAACCCGGTGAGTTCGGTGCGAACGGCATGCTCGGTGCCGGCTGCGTCGACAAGACCGACTTCATCCGCTCCGGCCTGCTCGTGGGCTTGAGCGAAGAGGCGGAGATCGGCAGCAATCCCGTGAAACTCGGCATGATCGCGTCCACCGACACTCACGCGGCGACGCCCGGTGCGGTCTCGGAACTCGACTGGGGTGGCGCGGTGACCGGTGAGTCGACTCCACTGGAACGTTTGCAGCCGGGCCTGCTCACCAGCGGCATCGACGGTAATCCCGGCGGGCTGGCGGGCGTGTGGGCCGTGGAGAACTCGCGCGACGCGATCTTCGAGGCCATGCTGCGGCGCGAGGTCTTCGGCACCTCCGGACCGCGCATCGTGCCGCGGTTCTTCGGCGGCTGGACGTATCCAGAAACGCTCTGCTCGGCGAGCGATCTCGTCACCCAAGGGTATGCGCAAGGCGTGCCGATGGGTGGAGACCTGACGCCAGCGCCAGCCGATGGCCGGCCAACCTTCGTCGGCTATGCGGCGCGCGATCCCGAAGGCGCACCGCTCGCGCGGTTGCAGGTCATCAAGGGCTGGGTCGATGGCGACGGTCGACAGCACACCGAGGTGACCGACATCGCGGGAGGCGTGGATCGCGGCGACCACAATACGCTGTGCGCGGTTTACCGCGACGAGAAATTCGATCCGAAGCGTCCTGCCTACTACTATCTGCGCGCCGTGGAAGTGCCGACCGCGCGCTGGAGTGTGCACGACTGTGCGCGCATTGCCGAGTCGGAGCGTCCAGCGGTGTGCAGCGATGGGTCATACCCCGAGCAGATCTTCGAGATGGCCTGGACCTCGCCCATCTGGTATCGACCGAGCGGCTGAGATCCGTATCGTGAATCCCGAGAACAGGACCGCGGAGGCATGCGCAGAATCGTGATTCTTACTCTATCCGCTCTAGCGTTCGGTGCGGTCGGGCTCGCCACCGTCTCGTGGGCCATGCAGCCACGTTCGGTCGGCGTCGCCTCGGCACCGTCACCGGCGCATCATCCCGACGCGGTGATTCAGGTTTACGGCGCGGACGTGTGGGGCGTGCGCGGCCGTTTCGCGGTCCACACCTGGATCGTCACCAAGGCAGCAAACGCGGACCGCTACACCAGATACCAGGTCGTCGGCTGGCGAGCGCGCCGCGGTCTGTCCGTGGTGAGCATCAGTCACGACGATCCGGACGGTGACTGGTTCGGTTCACCGCCCGTGTTGCTGCACGATCGCCGCGGTGCCGCCGCGGAAGGCTTGATCGACGCCATTCACCAGGCGGCGCTGCGCTACCCGTTCGAGCACGAGTACGTCATGTGGCCGGGGCCGAACAGCAATTCCTTCACGGCCTGGATCGGCCTCGAAGTGCCCGAACTCGAACTGGAGCTTCCCCTCAAGGCGCTTGGAAAGTCCTGGATGATCGCCAACTACGCACCACGATAACCGTTCACGGAGCACGCCGAATGACCGAGCAGGAACCGCTGCGCCCGCCCCACGAACCGGGTCACGATCTCCACGTGGAGCATGACGACGCGCTGATTCGTTGGCTGCATCGCACGATCCGCGTGGCCGTGAAAGCACTCGCGGCGTTGATGGTGCTCGTGATCATCTGGGGCACCGCGGATGTCGTGTTCGTGCTCTACGAGCGGCTCATGCAGCCGCCGTTCATGATGCTCAAGATCAGCGACATTCTGGCGACCTTCGGCGCATTCCTCGCCGTCCTGATCGCAATCGAGATCTTCATCAACATCACGCTGTACCTCAAATCGGATGTGATCCCCGTGCGGCTCGTGGTGGCGACCGCGCTGATGGCGATCTCCCGCAAAGTCATCATCTTCGACTTCGAACAGATCTCTCCGGAGTACGTCTACGCGACCGCGGCGGTCGTCATCGCCCTTGGCATCACCTACTGGCTCATCACGCGACGCAGTTGAGCGCACGTTCAGAGCACCACTGGCGGCGCAGCGTTACGATCGGAACGACGGCATCACCGTTTGCGCGAACTCGAGGACGGCATCTCGGCGCCCGCTGATGCCTCCTCGCGCGACCGGATCGAGCACGAGATGGCCGACACCGATCTCGGCACATTTGCCGACCTGATCCTGCATTTCGGTCACAGAACCCGCGATCGATTTGGCCGGATCCATGGATCCGAGCGTGTCGAGGTACACACGCAACGACAGCGTCATCTCAGCGGGATCGCGGCCGAGCGCCTCTGTATGCCGCAACACCCGCTGCCAGGCGTCGGCCACCACATTCAAAGGCTCGAAGGCCGCATGCAGCCCCGATCCATAGCGGGCGGCGCGTCGGTAGGCCGCATCCGTGTTGCCACCCACCCAGATGGGAATGCGCGACTGAATGGGCTTCGGCTCGAAGCCCACCTCGGGCAGCGAATAGAACTCGCCGTCGAAGTGCGGCTTCGCATCCACGAACAAACGCTCGAAGAGTTCGAGTTGCTCGTTCGTGCGTGCGCCCCGCCGATCCCACGGCATACCCAGAATGGCTGCCTCTTCCGCCATCCAGCCGATGCCGCAGCCGAGAATGAGCCGTCCGTCGGAAAGTACATCGAGGGTCGCGAGTTGCTTGGCGGTCACCACCGGCTGACGGTACGGGAGAATGAGCACGGTGAACCCGAGCCGCAGCTTGGTTGTGATCGCAGCGACGAACAGCTGCGTGCCGATCGGATCGAGCCACCCCATGTCGGGGGCGGGTGCGAACGAGCCGTCGTCGCTGTACGGGTACTTGGACTCGATCGCGGCGGGCCAGCAGACATGATCGCTCACCCAGCCCGATGCATACCCCGCACGCTCGATCGCCTGCGCGAAATCGATCAGCGGCTCACGCGCCACGTTGCGCCCCAGATGGGGCAGATGAACACCGAATTCCATGGCAACCTCACTGACGCGCTACGGGTTCAGCGAGTGTCGCACGAGACGGATGCGAAGCGCCGCTGGCGGGATCCTGCATACCACTTCTTCACTCGCCGCGTCGAAACTCCGGCGGTGCCCCCCATTGCAGTTCCAGGATCTGGTGCAGCAGCCACACTCGATCCTCGCCGATGCGTTGCGCGAGTTCCTTCTCGATCTCGCCCATGCCGCGGCCGGCGATCTCGCGCATACCCTGCCCCTGATCCGTGAAGCGCACGATCTTGCTGCGCTTGTTCGCAGCATCCGGCACGATCTCAACCAAACCTTTATCGATCAGCTCCCTGATTCCCTGTTGCACGGCCTGTTTGCTGACGCGCAGCACCCTGGCCATTTCCGACTGTCGGTGGATGCCATCACCAATGCAGACCATCAACATCGACTGCGCTCTCGGCAGTGAGATATCGGCATGCGCACGCATGTAGTTCTGCAGGCTGTCGTCGACCCAGTAGTAGGCATGAAGCAACCCGCGCACCAAGGCATGGCTGAACCACTGGTCTTGATCGTCACCGGTGGAACTCGGGCGCCCCTCAGCAGCGGATCGGCGCGTGCGCCTGCGCGGCCGCGACATGCTTCACTCCTTCTTCGTCCACGCGCTGCCCGCCCAGTCTGCGCGCTCTCCTTCGGCCGGCGCCGCTACCTCGCGAATGCGCTCATCGACGTCGTCGTACTCCAGACGCAATGCCTTGCACATGACGGCGTGCAGGTTGTAGCCCATGGTGTGGTAGGTCAGCTCCAGGATGTCCTGATCGGACAAATGCCGGTGCAGTGCGTCGAACAATTCATCCGAGGCGCGGCCGCCCTGAAGAATGAGCGCATCGGCCCAGGCGAGCACGGCCCGCTCCTTCGCATCGAACACTTCGGACACTTCCCAATGCGGAATCGCTGCGATCTTCGCTTCCTCCATGCCCATGCGGCGCGCAGCCTTGCAGTGCTGCGAAAAGACGAACTGGCTCGCCTGCGTGTAGCCGGCGCGCATGATCGCCAGTTCCCTCACCTTCGGGTCGAGTTGGCTGACGCTCTTGGCGGCGAACATGCCGAACATGCCGAAGTGCCCGGTCGCATGGTCGAACACGTACGGCACCAGCGCGAAAGTCGTCCACCAGTTGCCGGGGGTACCCGTCGCCGTGCCCGGCGCCTCGACCGGATCACGATCACCGAATAGCGCGTCGTAGTACTTGAGCACGTTCGGTGGCGCATCGGCGCGGTGCACTTGTTTCAGTCGCGGCATGACTGTCTCCCTACTCTCGCTTGTTCCGGTCAATATCATTGACTGACAAAAACATTGTCAATAGTCTCGGCAGCGTGGTGTCGCGCGCAATGCGCCTAGGAGGAACCATGAACCGTAACGCGAAATTCGAGATCCGCGGCGTCAACCATCTCGCACTGGTATGTCGCGACATGAAGCGAACCGTCGACTTCTACTCCGGCGTACTCGGTATGCCGCTGACCAAGACCATCAATCTGCCGAATGGCATGGGGCAGCACTTCTTCTTCGACATCGGCAACCATGATCAACTCGCGTTCTTCTGGTTTCCGGATGCACCGAAGAGCGTGCCGGGCATCACGCACCCTGCGCATTTGCTTGGCGAAGGGCCGATCACTTCGGCACATGCATCCATGAACCACATCGCGTTCGACGTGCCCGCGGAAAAGGTGGAGGAGTATGCCAAGCGGCTCAAGGCCGCGGGCGTCAAGGTGACACGGGTCGTCAACCACGACGACAGCGAAGCGCAGGCGAGCCCCGAGGTGACCGAAACGACGTTCGTCCGTTCGATCTACTTCCAGGACCCCGACGGCATCCTGCTCGAGTTCGCGGGCTGGACACGCGAACTCGGACCGCAGGACGTCAACGTCGAACCGATCAGCGTCGAGCATTGACGGGCTGTCTCGTTTTTGGTCAATAGCCTTGATGGTGCATTGGTCGGCGACAGCCGCACGGGGAAGCCACGTAACCACGGTACGATCACGCGCAGCGCATGCCTGCTCGTGGCGTACCTGACGCTGATCTCCAGCACCGCGCTCGCGGCAGAAGAACATTGCTCGGGATACGTCCCCGGCGTGAAGAACGTCTATTGGGGTGACCTGCACGTTCATACCGGCTACTCGCTCGATGCATGGGGCTTTGGCACCACCGCCACACCGGCACAGGCCTACGCGTTTGCCAAAGGCAAGCCAACGGAACTCCCCGGCGGGTTCGCGGTGCAGCTCGACCGCCCCCTCGATTTCATGGCCGTGACCGACCACGCGGAGTGGTTCGATCTGCTCTATCACTGCACCGACCCCGAGTGGCGCGATGCGGAGTACTGCAGGACGATGACCGAGCGCAATGCGCCGGCCACCGGTAGCGAAGTGTTCGCCGAGTACGTCATCCCCACGATCACCAAGGCCGTGCCGCAAATCCCGGAGCTATGTGAATCCGATCCCGCGGCTTGCGCGCAGGCACGCGGCACCCAGTGGCGGCGCATTCAGAAGCAAACCAATGCGGCAAACGAACCTTGCACGTTCACTGCGCTGCACGGGTTCGAGTGGTCGGCCACGCCCGACTACAGCCACAACCATCGCAATGTGATCTTCGCAAACGAGCACGTCACGCCCGAAGCCATCGACTACCTGCGTCATCCAACGCCGTTCGCGCTGTGGTCGCAGCTCGAGCTCAATTGCCGCGGCGAGTGCAAGGCGCTCGTGATTCCTCACAACACCAACATGGGCGACGGCAAGAGCTTCGATGTGGAAACCGAGGCGCCGGACGTGCGGGCGCTGCGGGCGCGCTACGAAACCCTGCTCGAGATCCATCAGGAGAAAGGTAACAGCGAATGCCTGCCCGCCTTCGGTTCGGAGGGCGACTGCGACTTCGAGCTGTACTTGACGAAGAGTTCCAGGCCCGCCAAACCTGCCGATTTCACGGCGGCCGAATGGGAGCGCATGCGGGGTTCCTACGCGCGCGGTCTGTTGCTACGCGGAATCGCCGCGCAGAAGGAAGACAGCGGGCGGCTGAATCCGCTGCACATGGGCTTCATCGGCTCCACCGACACCCACGGCGCAACTGGCGGATTCGTG
>JBFKCZ010000087.1:0-8290 GCA_041620035.1 Pseudomonadales bacterium | reverse complement strand
GGCGCGGCGGCGCAACGAGCGGGACCGCGACGGGCTCGACATGGCGATGAACACGCTGACGCGGATCGCGCGGGGCGGCATCTACGACCACCTCGGCGGCGGTTTCTGCCGCTACGCCACCGACCGGCAGTGGATGATTCCGCACTTCGAGAAGATGCTGTACGACAACGGGCTGTTGCTCAGCGTTTATGCGGATGCGCTCGCCATCGGGCCCGACGAGTTGTTCGCGGGTGTGGCGCGCGAGACAGGCGACTGGCTCATTCGTGAAATGCAGCACGAGGGCGGCGCGTTCTGGAGCGCGATCGACGCGGACGCCGAGGGCGTGGAGGGCAGCTTCTATGCCTGGCGCCGCGACGAGGTGAAGCGCCTGCTCGACGAAGACGAATACCTCGTGGTCGAAACGCTCTACGGCCTGGACAAGCCCGCCAACTTCGAGAGCAAGTGGATCCTGCATCGCTACGACGCCTGGCATGCCGTCGTCGATCGACTCAGTCTCGAGCGCGGCAAGGCGGATGCGCTGCTCACCTCGGCCAGGGCCAAGATGTTCGCGGCGCGGTCGCAGCGTGTGGCACCGGGCAAGGACGACAAGGTCATCGCGTCGTGGAACGGCCTGGCCATTCGCGGGCTCACCAAGGCGGGCATGGTGCTGGGCGAGCCGCGCTTCATTGCCGAAGCCACCCGTGCCGTGGATTTCATCGCCCGGGAGATGATGGATGACGGCGGTCTCCATGCGACGTGGCGCGACGGCCGCCTGGGGCCACGCGCGTTCCTCGACGACTATGCGAATCTGCTCGAAGCCCTGCTGACGTTGCTCGCGGCGCGATGGCGCGATGCCGACGTCCAGCTGGCGCGCCGGCTCGCCGACGACACCCTGAAGCGTTTCCTCGACACCGAAGCGGGCGGCTTCTATTTCACCGCCAACGACGAGCAGCAACTGATCCATCGGCCGAAGCCGACCATGGACGAGGTCACCCCGTCGGGCAACGGCACCATGGCGCGCGCGCTCATCGCGCTCGGGCACCTGCTGGGCGAGCCGCGCTACCTGGATGCCGGCAGCGCGGTGCTCAAGTGGGCGCGCGGCATGATGGAAGCCTATCCGGCGGGACATGCCGGCATGCTGGCGGCGCTCGAAAACGAAATGGCCCCGCCGGATCTCGTCATCGTTCGCGGGCCGGATGCCGAGGTGGCGCGCTGGCTGACCGCGTTGGCCGAGGGATACGCACCGTGGCGCAGCGTGTACGCGATTCCCTATTCCGCGACGGCACTGCCGAAGTATCTGCCGAAGCTCGTTTCCGCGGAGCTGCGCGCCAAGACGGTGGGTTACCGCTGCTCGGGCTTGAGCTGTTCTTTACCCGTGGACGATCTCGACGAACTCAAACGTTCGCTCCTCGCATCCCAGTGACGGTGCGCTTCCAGGAGTTCGCCCACCCAGGCGGCGAACCGCGCATCGTCGTCCGCATCGCGTAACAGCCCCATCTGCTCGAGGCGGGGCCGGCCGATTCCCAGTCCGATCGCGCTCGTCACGGCGAGTACGACACCGAAGCGCGCGACGTCGGGGTCCAGTGCGGGTCTGCCGTCTCTGCGCCGGATGCGTTCGAGCAGCACCGCCAACAGATCTCTCGAGGCGCGATCGAGGTGGTCGGCGTCCACCGGCCTTTGCGGTGGTTCGATGGTGAGCCAGGCGAAGAGCTGGGCATGGCGGTCGTCGGCGAGGGTGGCGAACAGCTTCGTCACCATGCTCTCGAGCCGGGCACCCGAGGGCGCATCGTCGCCGAGCATGGCCACGAATTCACCGAGGAGTTCGTGGGCCATCGACTCGATCAGCGCATCGCGCATACCGAGACTGCTGCCGAAGTGATGAATGAGGGTGGCATGGCTCATGCCCGCGTCTTTGGCCACCGCGGCGATCTTGAGACCGTCGAGGCCGTGCTCGAGAAGGCGTGCCCGCGCGGCTGCGAGCAGGGTGCTGCGCGCCTCTTCCGGCGAGCGACGTACGCGCTTCGTGCGTGAATTCACAGGCGGAGTCCCCCGATCGGACTTACTATTGACATGATTGTTGATAGCGTTACTATCTACACTCGTGTTGATAGTGTAACCCGCCCGCAGGAGGACAGTCATGGCCCGCCGTCGGCCCCTCGTCGCCGCTCGCGCACTGCGCAAGCTCATTGCCGATCCGCAACAGACCGCCGAGGTCTTCGTCATCGTGCGCGCACTCTCGGGCGACTCGATTCAACGCGGTGCGGCGCGTTTTGCGACCACCGAGGTCGGCCGGCGCGTGCTCGCGGAGCGCCGCGACATCCTGCCCGTGCTGTGCGATCGCGATGCGCTGCGCCAGCTGCCCGAGAATTCGCTGGGACGCCGCTATGTCGCGTTCGCCGAAGCGGCCGGGATCACGGCGGATGGGCTGGTGGCCGCGAGCGAAGAAGTGGCCGAGGACTACGCCGAACTCAACGAGGACGAAGCCCTCTACGCCCGTCGCCTGCGCGACATCCATGACCTGTGGCATGTGGTCACGGGCATTTCGACGCAAACCTTCGGCGAGGTGTGCGTGGTCGCGTTCTCCTATGCACAGACCAGGAACCTCGGGCTTGCCGCCATTGCGCTGATCGGTGCGCTGAAGACCGCGAAGGAAACCCGCGAGCGCGGCGTATTGCGCGCGGCGTGGCAGGCGTACCGCATCGGTCGCCGCGCGAAGTGGCTGCCGGAGGCGGACTGGGAAGCCCTGCTCGCACAGCCCCTCGACGCCGTGCGCGCCCAGCTCGGCATCGAACCACCGACCCGCTATCAGGCGCTAGCGCCGGATAGTCACGGGTGGCACAGGGCTGCCGCCGCGGCCTGAGATCCATGTCGGAGCGGGCTGTGGGAGCGCCCTTGGGCGCGAACGAACGCGGGGAAATGATTGGTTTATTCGCGGGCAAGCCCGCTCCCACAAGGTAAACGTTTATCCCGCCGACCTCGAGTGATAGGTGAGATCGAGATCCCGCGCCGCCTTCACGTCGTCGAGGCGCCGCACGGGCAGATCCCAGGGGGCACCTTTCACCAGTTCCGGATTGGATTCGGCTTCTTCGCGAATCGCGATCATGGCCGCAACGAACCCATCGAGTTCTTCCTTGGTTTCCGTTTCTGTCGGTTCCACCAGGAAGCACTCGGGGACCAGCAGGGGAAAGTAGGTCGTGGGGGAGTGGATGCCGTAGTCGAGCAGACGCTTGGCCATGTCCATTGCGCTCACATCGATCGCCTTCGCCTGCTTCGCGAACGTGACGATGAACTCGTGGCTTGCGCGGCGTTTGGGATAGGCGAGCTGAAACCCGGCCGCCGCCAGGCGCGACGCTAAGTAGTTGGCGTTCAGCGTGGCGTACTCGCCGACCCGATGCATGCCTTCGCGGCCCAGCATCAGGGCATAGGCGAGCGCCCGGACGAGGATGCCGGCGTTGCCCATGAAGCCGGACAGCCGGCCGATGGAATCGGGTCGGTCCGCCATGTCGAGCCATCGGTAGACGTCGCCGCCGGCGCCTTCGGTCTTGCCGACGAGCGGTACCGGCAGAAACGGAAGCAGGCGTTCACTCACGCCCACGGGCCCGGCCCCGGGGCCGCCGCCACCGTGAGGGGTGGCGAAGGTCTTGTGCAGGTTCATGTGCAGCACATCGAACCCCATGTCGCCGGGCTTCACCTTGCCGAGGATCGCATTCAGGTTGGCGCCGTCGTAATACAAGAGGCCGCCGGCATCGTGCACGGTGCGCGCGATGTCCACGATGCGCCGCTCGAACACCCCGCAGGTGGACGGGTTCGTCATCATGAGCCCCGCCGTGTGCGGTCCGACAGCGGCTTTGAGCGCCTCGAGATCCACATCACCGTCGCGGTCGACCGGCACTTCCTTCACCCGGTAACCGCACATCACGGCGGTCGCCGGATTGGTGCCATGCGCTGCGCTCGGAATCAGGATCTCCGTGCGCGCATCGTCGCCACGCTTCTCGTGATAGGCGCGGATCATCGCGACTCCGGCGAACTCCCCCTGCGCCCCCGCCATGGGGGTGAGCGACACGCCTTTCATGCCGGTGACGTCTTTCAGGATCTCCTGCAGCTCGTGCAGGCAGGCGAGGAATCCCTGGCTCACCGACTCCGGCGCGAGCGGATGCCGGCCGAGAAACCCCGGCAGGTTCGCCGCTTTGTGAATGCCACGCGGGTTGTACTTCATCGTGCACGAGCCGAGCGGGTAGAACTCGGTTTCGATGGAGAAGTTGCGGCGTGACAACCGCGTGTAGTGGCGCACCGCCTGCAGTTCCGACACCTCGGGTAGCGCGGGGGGTGCTTTGCGCAGTTTCGTTGCGGGTATGTCAGCCGGCTCATCGGCCGTACCTTCGGCCCGGGGCACTTGAGCATGGGCGATGCGACCGGGCTTACCGAGTTCGAAGATCGTTGGCATGCGTTCCTGGCCGCGCTTCATCGGTTCGCCTCCCCCAGTGCATCCCCAAGCACCGTGGCCGCGTACGCGAAATCCTCGGGCCCGTACTTCTCCGTGGCACACACGAGCAGGCAATCGGCGAGCGCCGGGAACTCCTCACCCAAAGGAAGGCCGAGCAGCACCCCTTTGGCGGCCGCCCGCTCGACGACGGGACGAGCCGGCACCGGCAAGCGGATGACCCGCTCGTGGAAGTAGGCGCCATCGAGCGCAACGCTCACGCCGGGCACGCTGCACAGCGCCTTCGCGAGCGCACCGGTATTCGCATGACAGAGGCCCGCGACGCGCTTCAGTCCGGATGCCCCCATGAGGCTCATGTAGATCGTACCGGCCGTGACCAGCAAGCCCTGATTCGTGCAGATGTTCGAGGTGGCCTTGGCACGGCGGATGTGCTGTTCGCGGGCCTGCAGCGTGAGCGCATAGCCGGGCTTGCCATCGAGATCCACCGTGCCGCCGATGATGCGGCCCGGCATCTGCCGCACCAGCGCCATCCGGCAACAGAGAAACCCGAACGACGGCCCGCCGGAGGCCATCGGTATGCCGAGCGGCTGGCCATCGCCCACCACGATGTCGGCACCCTGCCCGCCCCACTCGGACGGCGGGCGCAGGAGTGCAAGGGATGTCGGATTGACGACGGCAATGAGCAGCACACCGTTCGCACTCGCCCAGTCCGCCACCGCATCGACGTCTTCCAGAAGCCCGAAGAAGTTGGGCTCCTGCACGACGATGGCAGCGGGCTTTTCGACGCCCTGCAGCGCCTCGATGTCGATCACACCCTTCGCCGTCATCGGCAGTGTCGCCACTTCCACGTTCTGGTTGCCGACGATATCGGCGGTGGCGCGGCGATAGCGGGGGTGAACCGTTTCCGCGATGAGCACCGTGCGCGAGGCGGCCTTGCGGTTCGCGCGGATGGCCATGAGCACCGCTTCGGCGAGGCCCGAACCGCCGTCGTAGACCGAGGCGTTCGATACGTCCATGCCGGTCAACGAGGCCATCATGCTCTGGAACTCGTAGATGAGCTGCAGAGTGCCCTGGCTCGCTTCGGCCTGATACGGGGTGTAGGCGGTGAGAAACTCGCCGCGCTGCGCAACGTCCCAGACCGCGGCGGGGATGTGGTGGTCGTAACACCCGGCGCCGATGAAGCAGTGGGTCGTGTCGTCGCGCCGCGCACGCGACGCAAGCAGCTTCAGCATCGCCATCTCGCTGCGGCCTTCGGGCACGCGGGTGAGCGCGCCGGCGCGCAGCGCTTCCGGAATCTCGTCGAACAACGTCTCGATCCGTTCGACGCCGATCACGTCGAGCATTTCGCGCACGTCCGCATCGGTGTGCGGTATGAACGGCATCTCACCCCCAGGCGTTGTGAATTCGGTGGAACGTTTGCGCCCGCCATGCAGACGCGCGGCGGTTCAGATCGTCAATGCTCGTCCTCTTCGCACACGGCCCCATACCCATCGGCGTCGAGTAACTCGTCCAGCTCGCCAACGTCGTTGGGCTCGATGCGAAAGAACCAGCCATCCCCGTAGGGATCCTGATTCACGGTCTCGGGCGCATCCTCGAGCACCGTGTTGATCGCGATCACGGTGCCGCCGATCGGCGCGTAGATGTCGGATGCCGCTTTCACCGACTCGACGACCCCGGCTTCTTCTCCGGCTTCCACGAGCGAGTCGAGCTCGGGCAGCTCGACATAGACCACGTCGCCCAGCGCATTCTGCGCGTGATCGCTGATACCGACCGTCACCGTGCCGTCGTCCTCCAGACGCGCCCATTCATGGGTCGACGCGTACTTCAGTTCCGACGGAATCTCGCTCATGGGCGCATGCTCCTGTTGAAAATGATTGGATGGGCGTGGCGCACGCTTTTAGTCGTGCACTTTGCGTCCATGACGAACGAACGGCGGACGCACCAGTCGTGCCCGAACGAGACGTCCCCGGATATCGATCTCGCAATCGCCCTTGGCCGCCCGCGGGACCCGCGCTAGCGCAATACTGTACCCCAAGGTCGGCGAAAAAAGCCCGCTGGTCACCTCGCCATCACCCGCGGCAGTGACCACGCGCTGACCATGGCGCATGACCCCCTTCGCTTCGAGCACCAGGCCGGTGAGTTTGCGCGGGCTGCCGCTTGCCTTGATCGCTTCGAGCGCAGCGCGGCCGATGAACTGACGATCCGCGGGTTCGAAGGCGATCGTCCAGCCGAGATTCGACTCGATGGGGTTGGTCGTCTCGTCCATGTCCATACCGTAGAGGTTGAGACCGGCTTCCAGGCGCAACGTATCCCGCGCCGCGAGACCTACCCGGGTCACACCGGCAGCCGCGAGGTCGCTCCACAGTTGCACGGCGGCCGGGCCCGGCAGCATGGCTTCCACCCCTTCCTCGCCCGTGTAGCCCGTGCGCCCCACCATGACGTCGTCGGATTCGTAGGCCGTGAACGGCTTCAGCGACGATGCGCGCGCTTCGCCGACGACGCGCTCGAACTTCGCGATGGCCTCGGGACCCTGCACCGCAATCATCGCGAGATCCGCGCGGCGCTCGATCTCGACGTCGAAGCCAGCGGCCACGGCCGCGAAGTGCGCCTCCACTTTGTCGCCAGTGGATGCATTGACGACGGCGCGGAAGCCTGCGGCGCGTCGGTAGACGATGAGATCGTCGATGACACCGCCGGCATCGTTCAACAGCACGCCGTAGAGGGCCTGACCGGGTGCTGTGAGTTTCGCGACATCGTTCGCCATGACGTGGCGGAGGAATGCTTCGGCATTCCGGCCACGGAGGTCGAACTGCGTCATGTGCGAGACATCGAACATGCCCACGGAGGATCTGACGCGCTTGTGCTCCTCGATCTGCGAGCCGTAGTGGAGGGGCATTTCCCAGCCCCCGAACTCGACCATGCGGGCGCCGGCGGCGACATGGGTTGCGTAGAGCGGCGTTCGGCTCGCCATGGGTGTCCAAACTGACGGTGAGCCGCGCATTCTAGCCCGGCAGGACGAGCGATGTGGGAGCGGGCCTGGAGGGTGTCGCAAAAGCCTGATCGAAGCTTGTGGGAGCGGGCTTGCCCGCGAACGGGGCATTGCGATTCAACGAGTTATTCGCGGGCAAGTCGCTCGGCCGCTTGCGGGCGAGCCTGTCCGCTCCCGCTCAGCGCAGCCCCAACGCCTCGCGCATGAGTTCGGTCTTGATGAACGGTGTCTGGTTCAGGAAATCCACGGCCACATTGCGCAACCAGGCGATGCCTGGATCGCGAATGGCGTAGGCGACCCGAAACGCATCCATCGCGCTCACCATGATCTGTGCGCGGGTGCGGCGGCGGCGCACGAACGCGCGCCAGACGTCGCTCGTGGCGACGCCATCGATACCTGCCTGACGCACGACATCGGCGACACCGACCACATCCTCGAAGCCGAGGTTGACCCCCTGACCCGCCAGGGGGTGCAGCACCCGCGCGGCATCGCCGATGAGCACGACGCGAGGCGCCGGTTGAAAGTCGTCCGCCAGCCGCTGCTCCAGCACGAAGGAGAAGCGCCGGTCCACCGCAACCACACGACCGAGACGACGCTCCACGGCACGCTCGAGATCGAGCGCGAACGCGGCGTCGTCGAGGGCCATGCGCCGCGCGGCCGCGTCTTCGGGCTGCGACCAGACGACGGACACGAAGTGCCGCGCGTTCGCGTCTCGACCCGCCGACGACAACGGCAGGAGCGCCACCGGTCCATCGCTGCGGAAGATCTGCCAGGCGGTTTCGTCGTGGGGACGTTCCACTTCCGCGACGGTCGCGATCGCAGCGTGACCGGTGCTCGACCGCTCCGCGCGGCTGCCCACCAGTTGTCGGATCGGCGAGTCG
>JBFKCZ010000086.1:0-8341 GCA_041620035.1 Pseudomonadales bacterium | reverse complement strand
GCGCGGAGGCGGGCCACCACGTCGGCGTCTCTCCGCGTCACGTTTTCGGCAAGCGCGAGTGATCCCGCCGTCGTGGGCAGCGGATCCAGCGTTTCGATGTTGTCCTTGATGGCAATGGGTATGCCGTCGAGCGGACCACGGAACACGCCCTTTGCGTGAAACTCATCGCGTGCGCGCGCCATGGCGCGGGCATTGTGGTTGACGGCGATGAAGGCCTTCAACTCGCCGTCGCGTTCGGCGATTCGCAGCAGCATCGCCTCGGTCACTTCGAGTACGGAAACCGTGCCGGTCTCGAAGGCACGGCTCAGCGCGTCGATCTCGTAGGCGGTCGTGGCGGCATTCGCGTTCATCGAAAGTAAGAGACACACCATCGAACAGCGGACGCGCATTCTCCCTCCGTTTGACTTTGCACGCGCGGGACCCTTCAAATGCCCGGATCTTCGTCAGACAGATCCGACAGGCGGCCAATGATAAAGCTCGAACAAAGCCTCCGCGATCGAATCGACCGCGCCATCGACAACCTCATTCCCATCACGGTGTCGTACATCGACCCGACCGGCAAGCCGCACATCGCCTTCTACGGCAGCACGCACGTACACAGTGACAACCAGCTCGCGATCTGGGCCCGTAATCCGCAGGGCGCCCTGTGCACGACTCTTGCGAAGAACCCGTACGTCGCGTGTATCTACGGCAACATCAAGGACAAGGTCTACATCACGCTCGAGGGTCGTGGCCGCATTACGACCGATCACTCGGAGCGTGACCGAATCTACACGCAGATGCACCCGATCGAGCAGAAGTTCGACGCCGACCGCAAAGGTGTCGCCATTGTCATCGACCTCGATCGAGTGACCATCCTGTCTGCCGCTTCGGGCAGGCAAGTGCTCGAGTGAACGCGACTGCGTGAACATCGATGCATCGATCGACGCGGTCATGCGCCCGATCGCCGATGCGGTGTCGGGGTTCATCTTCTACTCGGTGGCGATCGGCGACGCTGAACTGCCCCTGATCGTCGCGTGGCTCATTGCCGGCGGCATCTACTTCACGCTCTACTTCCGCTTCATCAATCTGCGTGGCTTCGGACACGCCATTGCCCTGATCCGGGGTCGCCATGCCGATCCGCGGGACCCCGGCGAGATATCTCAGTTCCAGGCATTGACCACGGCCGTGTCGGGTACCGTCGGCATCGGCAACATCGCGGGCGTTGCCGTTGCCATTTCCATCGGCGGCCCCGGTGCTACGTTGTGGCTCATCATCGCGGGCCTCCTCGGCATGTCGACGAAGTTCGTCGAGTGCACCCTCGGCGTGTTGTATCGGCGCACCGCGAAAGACGGCTCGATCTCGGGCGGTCCCATGCACTATCTCGAACGGGGTCTCGCCGATCACGGATGGCCCCGGTTCGGCCGGATGCTCGGCGGCTTCTACGCGGCAAGCATGGTGTTCGGATGCCTCGGCATCGGCAACATGTTCCAGTCGAATCAGGCTGCGGCCATTCTGATCGACGTGACGGGTGCGGCCAGCAGTCCGTTCGCGGGCTCCGCCTGGGTCATCGGTGTGGGGCTGGCATTGGCGGTGGGCCTCGTGATCATCGGCGGCATCCAGAGCATCGCCCGCACCACGGCGCGCCTCGTGCCAACGATGGCGCTCTTGTACCTCGCACTCGGCAGCCTCGTGCTCGCTGCACACGTCGAAGACATTCCGCGCGCGTGCCTGCTCATCTGGCAGGGCGCGTTCAGTGCGGAGGGCATTCAGGGCGGCGTGATCGGCGTCATGATCATCGGCTTTCGCCGCGCCGTGTTTTCGAACGAAGCGGGGCTCGGTTCTGCGGCCATTGCACACGCCACCGCGCGCACGCCGCGCCCGGTCAGCGAAGGGTTCGTTGCGCTTCTCGAGCCCTTCGTCGACACGGTGGTGATCTGCACGATGACTGCGCTCGTCATCGTCGTCACGGTCTACGAACCGGGGCTCGCCGGTGATGGCGTCAACGGCATCGAACTCTCGACGCGCGCCTTCGCCAGCACCTTCGCCTGGGCGCCGATACCGCTTTCGGTGGCGGCCCTCCTGTTCGCCTATTCGACGATGATCACGTGGAGCTACTACGGCCTCAAGGCGTTCACGTATCTGGTCGGCAGCAGCCGCACCGCGGACATCGCCTTCAAGGTCGCGTTCCTCGGGTTCATCGTCGTCGGCAGCAGCGTCGAGTTGGCCGCCGTGGTCGACTTATCCGACGCCCTGGTGTTCATCGTCGCCATTCCCAATCTGCTGGGACTCTACTTCCTGGCGCCACAGGTCAAACGGGAGCTCAAAGCCTATGAAACCGGTTATCTGGGTCGCGTTTCTCGCCCTTAGTGCGACGGTCCACGGCGACGTCGCCGACCTCGTCTTCACCGGCGACCACATCGTCGCGATGGATGGCACGAATCCCACCGCCGTAGCGGTGACCGGAGAGCGCATCGTCTGGACCGGCGATCGCGATGCCGTCGATCCCTGGGTCGGGCCGCACACGACGGTGCGCAACCTCGGTGATCGCGCGCTGTTGCCGGGCTTCATCGATGCGCACGGTCACCTCTCCTTTCTTGCACAGACCGTTGCCATGGCGAACGTGTCCGCACCGCCGGTCGGCGCCGTCGATGACATAGCGGCGTTGCAGCGCGTACTGCGCGAACACATACGTGACAAGGCCATTGCTGCGGGCGCCTGGGTAGTGGGCATGGGCTACGACGATTCGCTGCTGCGCGAACAACGCCATCCGACGCGGACCGATCTCGACGCCGTCGCCGACGATCGGCCCATCGTGCTGATTCACGTGTCCGGCCATCTGATGAGCGCCAACAGCCTCGCGCTGAGGACGGCCGGAATCGATGCAACCACCCTCGATCCCGCAGGCGGGCACATCCGTCGGCGTGCCGGCACGACGGAACCCGATGGCGTGCTCGAAGAAACCGCAACGTTTCCTCTGCGCGCCCAGCTCGAGACGCTCGCGAGCGAACCCGATGCGGGCATTCTCTCGGCGCTCGATGTCTATGCCCGCAACGGCATCACCACCGTTCAGGACGGTGCCGCGTCAGCCCAACAGATCACTACGCTCACCCGGCTCGACGACGCCGGCCGGTTGAGTCTCGACGTCGTCGCTTACCCCGTCGCGATGGCCCCCGACGTCGCATTACCCGCGCGCGAGCGCTTCGGGCACTACGGCAAGCGACTGAAGATCGGCGGCGTCAAACTCATCCTCGATGGATCGCCACAGGGAAAGACCGCCTACCTCGGCAAGCCCTATCACGTGCCACCGCAGAATGCGGACGCGAGCTACCGCGGCTATCCGATCCTGCCGGCATCTGCGGTCGACGCGCTCATCGCCCGCTATCTCGGCGATGGCATTCAGGTGCTCGCGCACGCGAACGGCGACGCGGCGGCCGACCTCCTGATCGACGCGGTGGCCGCGGCGAAGATCGAGCGTGACCACCGCACCGTCATGATTCATGCGCAGACGGTGCGCGAGGATCAGCTCGATCGCATGGCGGCGCTCGGTATCGTGCCATCGTATTTTTCCGCGCACACTTTCTTCTGGGGCGACTGGCATCGCGACTCGGTGCTTGGCCCGGAGCGCGCGGCGCGCATATCGCCCATGCGTTCGACGGTATCGCGCGGCATGCACTTCACGGTGCACAACGACTCGCCCATCGTGCCGCCGGACATGATTCGCCTCTTGTGGGCCAGTACCAACCGGCAGACTCGCAGCGGTGCCGTACTCGGTGCCGAGCAACGGCTGACGGTGATGGAAGCACTCAACGCCATGACACTGGATGCCGCGTACCAGCAGTTCGAAGAACGCGACAAGGGCTCCATCACCGCCGGCAAACTGGCCGATCTCGTGATCTTGAGCGAGGATCCACGCGCGCTGGACCCGGCTCGACTCCTCGAACTCGCGGTGTTCGAAACGATCAGCCGCGGGCGCACCGTGTTCGCGCTGCCACCGGTTCCGGCGATCCCGTAGGCGTGGTGTAACATGCGCGCTCTGATCACTTTGAAAGGCTCCCCATGTCTCAACTCGCAGCGACCATCAAGACCACCAAGGGCGACATTCACCTCGATCTGTTTGCCGATCAGGCGCCGCTGACGGTGGCCAACTTCGTCAATCTCTGCAGCCGCGGCTACTACGACGGGCTCAAGTTCCATCGCGTGATTCCGGATTTCATGATTCAGGGTGGCTGCCCCAACGGGACGGGTACCGG
This sequence comes from Pseudomonadales bacterium, assembly GCA_041620035.1. Taxonomy (GTDB): domain Bacteria; phylum Pseudomonadota; class Gammaproteobacteria; order Pseudomonadales; family Azotimanducaceae; genus SZUA-521. Next base: position 4,109 of record JBFKCZ010000086.1, on the reverse strand, counting down.
CGGGCCCGGCTACAAGTTCAAGGACGAGTTCACGAAGAAGCTGCGTCACGACGCGCCCGGCAAGCTCTCCATGGCCAACGCCGGTAAAGGCACCAACGGATCGCAATTCTTCATCACCCATGTGCCCACGCCATGGCTCGACGATGCGCACACCATCTTCGGCGCGGTGAAAGCGAAGGCCGACCAGGCTGTGGTCGATGCCATCAAACAGGGCGATTCGATCAAGTCCATCGAGATCGTCGGCGACGCCGAAGCGCTGCTCGAATCCCAGGCCGAGCAGATCGACGCCTGGAACGCCATTCTCGACGGCTGAGATGGCTTTCCCCGGCGGCGGCATCGTGCTAAAACCGTCAGGCCTGCTGGTTATCGGACACACTCGCCCATGAGTCGCGCGCAACTGATCGAGATGGCAAAACACAACATGGCCCATGCCAAGGCCGGCACGATCGACCAGGAGCCCGACGTCCTGCGCGTTGCAGCCAGTCACTACTACGACGCCGAGCGCTGGCGCGCCGAGATCGACAAGGTCTTCAAACGCATGCCGCTCCTGCTTGCGACCACCGCGGAATTGCGCAATCCAGGCGACTACAAGTCGCTGGAAGCGGTGGGCGTGCCAATCCTGATCAGCCGCGGCGCGGACGGCGAAGCGCGTGCGTTCGTGAACATGTGCAGTCATCGCGGCGCGGTCATCGTTCCAGCGGGGCGCGGATCGACTAAACGGTTCACCTGCCCCTATCACGCGTGGACCTACGACGGCGAAGGCGCGCTCGTCGCCGTCTACAAAGAAGCGGACTTCGGCAGCATCGACAAGTCCTGCAATGGGCTCACGCGACTGCCAATCGCCGAACGTGCCGGCCTCATCTGGGTGCAGGTCGATCCCAATGCCGCACTCGACATCGACACGTTTCTCTGCGGTTACGACGATGTGCTCGAGCACTTCAATTTCAAGGACTGGCATTTCTTCGCGGATCAGCGCGTCGACGGACCGAACTGGAAGATCGCCTACGACGGCTACATGGATCTCTACCATCTGCCCATCCTGCACAAGAACACCTTCGGTCCGAACATGCCCAACCAGGCGTTGTACACGGCATGGGGACCCCACCAGCGCGTGAGCTCACCGGATCCCAGTCTGTGCAAGCTGACGGAACGGCCCGAATCAGAGTGGGACGATGCGACGCTCACCGGCGGTGTCTGGACGATCTTCCCGCACGTCTCGATCGCATCCTTCGATGGCGGCGGTCGCAGCATCATGTTGTCGCAGCTGTTCCCGGGCGATTCGCCGCAATCGTCGTTCACGGTTCAAAACTATCTGATGGAGAAGCCGCCCGCCGACGAAGCGGCCATCGCAGCGGCCAAGGAGCAGTTCAAGCTGCTCGAATACGTGGTGAGAGAAGAAGACTACGCCACCGGGTTGCGCCAGCAGCGGGCGCTGATGACCGGCGCGAAGTCACATGTCATGTTCGGGCGCAACGAAGGCGGCGGCCACCGGTTCCACCGCTGGGTGGACAAGTTGATCGCCACGGACGACGACAAACTGAACGCCCTGTTTCGCCAATCGGAACGCTACGGCACCTGATTCGTCGTAGCTTCCGCGAAGGCTTCCCGTGCGCGCCATAGCGCGACCGTAGGCACCATGAAGATCGCACCGGCGATGAGCCCGACGATCCAGCCGGCGCCACGCGGGTCGAGCACGTTCCACACGAACATCGCAACCGCGACCTGCGCTGCGTACACGGCTGCCCAGGGCCACATCCAACGCCGCATCTTCCAGAATCCATAGGCGCCGGCACCGTAGATGAGCCAATGCAACGGCGCGGTGGCCTTCGCGACCCAGCCCGTGAAGGTGATGCCGAACCACACCTCTTCATCCAGTGCGACCGGCTTGTAGAACAAATCGAACGGCATATAGATGAACGTCATATAGAGACAGAAGAACCAGATCAGGTTCATCCACCAGGGCCGCCGATGCCACTCGGCTTTCACGTCCCATGCCATCCGCCCGCCTCCAACGCGACCGCGCGCCATTTGGGTTAGCATCGTGACAGGCCCAAGGGAGCTTGAACATGACCGATGCGACTACGTCCAAAGGCCGGCGCACGTTTCTCAAGACGAGCGCTATCGGTGGTGCGGCGGCGCTGCTGCCGCTCAAGCCGCAAGCCTCGGCGCGAACCGAAGTGAAACGCTACGTGACGCTCGGCCGCACGGGACTCGAAATCTCCGACATCACCTTCGGATCCAGCCGTCTGCGGACCGGCGAGGAAGACCTGGTGCGCTATGCCTTCGACCGTGGCGTGAACTACTACGACACGGCCGAGGGCTACACCGGCGGCCAATCGGAAACCGTCATCGGCAACGCCTTGGCCGGCAAGCGGGATCGGGTCGTGATCGCGTCGAAGACGTCGACCCGCCCGAGCACGCGACGCGGCGAAATGATGGCGGCCCTCGACGGCAGCCTGAAGCGGCTCAAGACCGATTACGTCGACATCTTCTTCAACCATGCGGTCAATTCCGTCGAGCAGTTGTCGAACCCCGAGTGGCACGCATTCGTCGAGGAGGCAAAGCGCCAGGGCAAGATCCGCTTTTCGGGCTTGTCGGGCCACGCAGGCCATCTCATCGAGTGTCTCGACTACGCCTTCGACACCGACATGGTCGATGCGGTGCTGGTCGCCTACAACTTCGGCCAGGATCCGGCCTTCTACGAAGGTTTCACCCGTTCTTTCGACTTCGTCGCCAAACAACCCGACCTGCCGCGCGTACTCGCCAAGGCGAAGACGAAGAACGTGGGGGTGGTGACCATGAAAAATCTGATGGGCGCACGCTTGAACGACATGCGCCCCTATGAAACCGGCGGCGCGACGTTCGCCCAGGCGGCCTTCCGATGGGTACTCGCCAACCCCAACGTGGATGCCGTGACGATCTCGATGACGAGCCACGCGCTGATCGACGAGTACCTCGGCGCATCCGGCGCGACTTCGCTCGCGCACGGTGACTTAGCCCTCCTCAAGCAGTACGCACATTTGAACGGCGCCAGCTACTGCCGGCACGCCTGCAACGACTGCGAAGGTGCGTGCCCCTACGGTGTGCCCATCGCCGACGTGCTGCGCACCCGGATGTACGCAACGCACTACGGCGACCTCCCCTTCGCGCAGCGGGAGTATCGGCAACTCGAGGCGAACGCGTCTGCCTGCCTGTCCTGCTCGGGCGAACCCTGTCGCAACGCCTGCACCCACGGTCTGCATATCGATCGGCTCTGCGCGCCCACGCACCAGCTGCTGGCATGAGCGAAGCGGGCGCAATCATCGCGAGCGATGCCGGCGAGTGGACGGAAAAACTCGCGAACCTGCGCGCCTACCTGCGCAGCCGCGCGCGCGTCATCGTCGCCGTGTCCGGCGGAATCGACTCCACCTTTCTCTGGGCGGTGGCGAATCAGGAGTTGGGCGACGAGGCACTCGGCGTCACCGGCGTGTCGCCGTCCCTCGCAACCTGGGAACGCGAAGCCCTCGTCGGGCTCGTGGCCGAAGTCGGCGGCCGGCACCGCATGCTGGATACCAGCGAACTCGACAATCCCCACTACGCGTCGAACCCGTCGAACCGCTGCTTCTTCTGCAAAGACACCCTCTGGACCGCCGTCACGGCATTGGCCGAGCGCATCGGGGTGAAGGACATCTTAGACGGCTACAACTGCGACGACGTCGGCGATCATCGCCCGGGACAGGCGGCGGGTGAGAAACACGCGATCCAGAGTCCGCTCAAGACCCTCGGCTTCCGCAAGCACGACATCCGGGCCGCCGCACACTCGATCGGGCTGTCGATCTGGCAAAAGCCCGCCATGGCGTGCCTGTCGTCGCGATTCGCATACGGTGTTGCCGTGGACGCGGACGGGCTCGCAAGGGTAGACGGCGCCGAACGCTGGCTGCGCGAACGCGGCTTCGAGCAGTTGCGCGTACGCGTGCATGGCGATCGACTCGCGCGTCTCGAACTCCCCTTGCAGGACATCGAGCGTTTCCTCACCCTGCGCGCGGAGTTCACCGAACTCTGCAAGGCCCTCGGATTCCTGTACGTCAGCCTCGACCTGAACGGATTCCGCAGCGGCAGCATGAACGCGG
>JBFKCZ010000085.1:0-8353 GCA_041620035.1 Pseudomonadales bacterium | reverse complement strand
GTCGTCGATGCACTCACCGGCGCGTACCGCGCTGCCGGTGCACTGGTGACCGCCGTACCCTGCCGCGCCGACGAGATCGAGTCGAAACTGCCAGAGGCCATCGGTGCTCACGGTTCCGTGGATGTGCTGGTCACCGCCTTCGACCTGTTCCGCGCACAACCATTGCTCGACATACAGCGTCGGGATCTCGACGAGATGATGTAGGCGAACTGCGGCAGCCAACTGCTCGCATGCCAGCTGGCCGTCAAGGCGATGCGCCAGCAGCATCACGGCGGCAGCATCATTCTGATCACGCATGTGCTCGGTGAGCGGGGTCTGCCGCACACCGCCGCCTACTCGGCGGCGCACGGCGCCGTACACAATCTCATCAGAGCCCTGGCACAGGAACTGGCACCGACCCACATTACGATCAACGGTATCGCGCTGGGCTGGATGGACTGGATGACCGACCGGCTGGATCCCAACGATCCCGAGGCGGCTCGCGCGCTGCGGTTTCCCATCATCAAGGAAGCGGGACGTGCCGACGACATCGCAGCGATGGCGATCTGGCTGTCGGGTGATGGTGCCGGCTACGTGACCGGGCAGGTCTTCCCCCTCGACGGCGGTCTCACTCAGCATCTGTGACACAATCGCCTTTCGTCCGGCATTGGGAAACATCATGGCAATCGAAGAAGGCAAAGCGCCGCCCGCATTCACGCTCACCGATCAGCATGGCAAGAAGGTTGCGCTCAAAGACCTGAAAGGGAAGAACGTCGTCGTCTACTTCTATCCGAAGGACGACACGCCGGGCTGCACGAAGGAAGCGTGCGGATTCCGTGACCATTGGAAGGAGATTCAGAAGACCGGTACCGTCGTGCTCGGTGTCAGCCCCGATGGCGCGGCTTCACATCAGAAGTTCATCGACAAGTACAAACTCCCCTTCGACCTGCTGTCGGACACCGACCGTGCCATCATGACGAAGTACGGCGCCTTCGGCGAAAAGATGATGTACGGCAAGAAGACCATGGGTGTGATCCGGTCCACGGTGCTGATCGGACCCGATGGCAAGGTGAAGAAGCACTGGAAGCGTGTGGCCAAAGCCGCCGATCATCCGATGAAGGTGTTGGAGGTGATCAGGGAACTGGGCTAGCCCGACGTGGGAGCGGGCTCGCCCGCGAACAAGTGATTGACTTGCTTGCAGCCGTTCGCGCCCAAGGGCGCTCCCACCGTGCCTTCGATGACTATTGCGACACCCTCCAAGGGCGCCCCCACAAGCAATTGCGCGCGCTCCCGGCGCTCCAGTTGTCACGCGTCGAACTCGAATCCAATCAGCTGATCGTACGCGTACCCCCAGGGCGGACGCAGAAAACCGAGTGCGCGCACGTCCTGCGCCCACTGACCGAACGGCTGGCTGCGGGAGAAACTGCCGCCCCCGATCACGCGCGACATGGCCGCCAGGCTCGTCTCGGCGAGTTCCGCGATGGTCAGTTTTGCACGCGCCGCCGCGAGCAGTCCCCGCTCGCCGCGCTCTATGCTGCGCAGCGCCCCTTCGTAGGCCTGTTCGGCGAGCCACACCTGGTTGGCGGCCTGGGTCCACGTCACCCGCTCGTATGGGCGCAGCGATCCGACACGCTTGCCCACGGTTGCGCCTGCCAGTTCGACGGCCGAGTCGAGAATGCCGAGGATCACCGCCGCGAACAGCATCGGCGTCAGCTGACCGACGATGGGCGCCGAAGCCACGAACAAGTTATCGCCCTCTGCACGTTCCGCCGGGCAACCATCGAGTTCGAAGGCATGGCTCTGCGTCGCGACCATGCCGTGGCCGTCCCAGCTCCGCGTCAGTGTGACGCCCGCACTTCCGTCCCACGGGCGGCCGCGCATGTCGATGGTGTAGAGGCTCGGCAGCGTTTCGCCACTGCAGATCGCCGTGGTGATCATGAACGACGTGATACCCGCGCCGGAGGCAAAGTGCTTCTGACCACTCAGGCGCCACGTCGCGGCATCGCGCTCGGCCACGGCGCGGCTGCGCATCGGATCGCCACCACTGCCCGGTTCCGAAATCACCGTACCCCACCAGTGGCCCTGGCGGGCACTGTCGAAACAACCCTGGGCCTGCGCGCGCAGGGCATCGTCTACCTCGCTTTCATCGAGCGCGGCCAGCCAGAACGCCAGGACCGAGGGATGCATCGCCGCAACTAGCGCCACCGATGCATCGGCGCGTGCCAGGGTGCGCAGCAAACTGCCGTAGCCGCGCACCGAGTCGCGCACGCCTCGCCACAGGCCGCCCTGGCTCGCCGGTATCCCGGTCAGCGTGTATCCCGCCTCATGGAGGCTGCGGAAATCCTCGTCGTGCAACTCCGTGCGCGCCGCGCGTTCCGCACGCGCGTGCGCGAACGCCTGCGCGAGCTTCGAGACCGCCCGCTCCACGTCTGGCAATGTTCGCGCCGTCAGATTCACCTCCACTGCGAGCGCTCCCCGTGGCGCTCTCTCCCCATGGCACAATGCGCCTCACTCGACTCGAGGGTCAAAGATGCCATACGTCGACTCCGGTGCCGCGCGAATCTACTACGAATCGAAAGGGGCCGGCCGGGCCCTCGTCTTTGCGCACGGCGCGGGCGGCAACGCCGCGAGCTGGTGGCAGCAAGTGCCCCACTTCAGCGACCGATTCCAGGTGATCACCTTCGATCATCGCGGCTTCGCCCGTTCCGCGAGCGACCCCGCCCAGTTCTCACCCGTGCACTTCGATGCCGACCTCATCGCGGTCCTGGACGATGCGAATGTACAGAAGGCTCACCTCGTGTGTCAGTCGATGGGCGGATGGACCGGCGTTCGGGCCGCGGTCAATCATCCCGACCGCGTCGCGTCGCTCACGCTGGCCAATACGCCTGGCGCCATCTACAGCGATGCGCTGCGCGATCAGATGCGCACGCTCGTCCCGCGCCCGGCGGGCGCCGACCTCACGGCGATGACTCTCGGTGCACCCTACAAAGCCGCGAACCCCGCTGGCGCGCACCTGTACAGCGCCATTGCCGCCTTCAACACGACACCGATGCCCCTGCACAAGCTGATGGCGCGTGAAGTGTTCATACCGGCGGAACGGTTGCGACCATTTCCCGTGCCGGTGCAGATGATCGCGAGCGACCTCGACGTGACGTTTCCGCTCGCCCTGCTCGAGGCGACGGCTGCCGAGATCGACGCCGAGGTGGTGGTCATCGAGGGCGCCGGCCACTCCACCTACTTCGAAGCACCGGCGGAATTCAATGCCGCAGTGGATCGGTTTCTGAAGCGGCTGGGCGACTGAACCGGGCGGCGATCCGCTACCAGACGAGTTGAACCGGGGCTCCCACCGCCGGTTCGTCTGCGGCCTCGGGTGGGGTCGTCGGCTGACCCAGCGCGTCGAGCAGAATGGCACGGTCTTCGAGGCTCGCGACGCGGTGGTGGGCATTCAGGAAGGCGCGCCGCGCGCGCTCGTATTCACCGGCCGCCCGGTACGCTTTGCCGAGCTCGACGTAGAAGAGAACCTCCTCGGGTTGGGCACGCACCGCACGGCGCAACCACCCGATCGCTTCCTTGTAATCACCATCGTCCTGGGCCGCCACACCGCGCTGGAACAGGAAGTAGGGATTCTGCTGCCGCACGGCCTCGGACCGATTGAGGTACGCCGTGGCGATCTCGTTGTTTCCGAGCAGATTGTGCAGCCGGCCCAGTTGGTTGAGCGCCGTGGTCTCGTAGGTCTTGAGCGTGAGTGCATGGCGCAGGGCCTGTTCCGCCTTCTGCCATTGTTCGAGGCGAATGTATGTCGTGCCGAGGTTCGACCAGACGAAACTCAAGCTGGGATCGATGGTGAGCGCCCGGTTGAAGTAACGAATCGCACCTTCGTCATCGCCGAGAGACAACGCATACGCGCCACGATTGTTGAAGTGCTGCGCGCGTGCGCGAGCATCGGAAATGACTCGTCCGACCTGACGTTCGTTTCTGTCGAGGAGGCCGAAGTCCATCACATAGCTGCCGACGAACGGCACCTCACCGTAGGCCGCGACATGGCGGTTCAACACCACGAAATCGCCCACCAGCTGCCATTGCGGTACCGCCACCACCTCACGGTAACGCGCGTCGATCCCGAGGCTGCGTGCGATGGCGATGTAGAGATGGGTATAGGAGAGGCAGCTGCCGCGCCGCGACTCGAAGGTTTCGCGCGCGGTGCCATCGGAAAGCATCTGGTACTCGAGGCGCAGCGCACCATCCTCCGCGAACAGCTTCGCCAGCGCGCGCACGCGCTGCATGACGCTCGATTTACCTTCGATCGCCTGGTCGATGTAGGGCTGTACCTCGGGTGGCAGCTCCAGGACATCCTCGTCCGGTGCAATCCCGATCGGCGAGGACGCCACGAGGTCCGTGTAGACGTCCCGCGCCTCGGAGAAATGCGGCCCAGGCAGCTGCGAGACGCAGCCAGTGAGCATCGCAAGTCCCAGTAGCCAGAGCAGTCTGTCCATCGGCACTATCTTCGCACACCCAAAAAAGAAGCCCGCCATCGGCGGGCTTCGAATCTCGATGGGGTGTCCGATAGACGCCCCCGATGCTCAGAAGTTCGTTTTCAGCGTGACTCCCCACATGCGGGGCGCACCCACGAACTGGCTCCAGCTGCCCGTCTGCGACACCGAGTCGAACACGATCGTGCTGTACTCCTTGTCGAACAGGTTGTTGCCCCACAAGGTGGCCTCGTAGCGTTCGTCCGGCGAGCGGACACCGATCTGGCCGTTGATGAGGGAGTAGCTGCTCTGGCGCTTCTGCGGATCCAGGTCGGAGCCGGTGTTGAGACCGGAGCGATACATCCAGTTCAGGTTGGCGGTGAGGCGCAGGCTGTCCGCAAACGGGAACGGCTGATCGATCATGATGCCGTTGCTGGCCTGCCAGCGCGGGGAGTTAGTGAGCCGCTCGTTGTCGAGCTTGGTGCACCGGCGAGTGGCTGGCGGCGGGCAGCCCGGCACATTGAGGTCTCCCGTGGCATTGATGATGACGCCACCGTCGTAGACAGACTCCGCCAGTGTGACCCCGCCAACGAGGAACACGCCGTCTGCGACGTTCCACTGGTACTCCACTTCGATACCCTTGCTGTTCACCTGCGGAACGTTCTGAACGATGAAGAACGCGCCGGTGAAGGTGTTGAGCTGGAAGTTCTCGAACTCCGAGTAGAAGATCGTGGCGTTGAGGTTCAGGAGGCCGTCGAGCAACTGACTCTTGGTGCCGATCTCGTAGGTATCCACGACCTCCGCCTTGAACTCCGAGCCGTCGTTCACCACCGCCCCGGTCGTGGGGTTCAGCTGGAACGCCGCCGGGTCGAGGTTGAAACCGCCGGACTTGAAGCCACGCGAATAGCTCGCGTACGCGTTGGTCGCGTCGGTCAGCTGATAGGCTACGCTGACCGTTCCACTCCACTGCTCGTCTTCCTGGCGGGTCTTGTCGTAGCCCGTGTTGTTGCAGAAAGGAGCGATCGGCAACGTGGCGCAGGGCCAGTTGTTGACGATCACCCCGCCCGTGCCACCGCCGTTGATGATGCTGCTGCCATCCTTGCTTTCCTCGGAGAAGCGCAGACCCAACGTGATGTCGAGGAGTTCGGACGCGTGCCACGTGTTGCGTGTGAACACCGACCAGCCCGTCGTCTCCTGTTCGAATGCGCCGGACAGGCCATTACCCGGCACCAACTGGCCGGCGGCCGCCGGAATCAACGCGGAGAAGTACGCGGGCCCCTGGGAGGCGAGAATCAAAAACCCGCCAGCCTGGGACAGCTCTTCCTTGTATACGTAGGTTCCCGCCAGCCAATCGACGTCGCCGATCGTGCCCGCGAGCCGGAACTCCTGGCTCAGATTCTCGAAGGTCTCTTCGGTATTGCCGAGGCGATAGATGTCCACGTTCGAGAAATCCACGTCCTGACCGCGGCTGACATCGAAATCACGATAGCCGGTGACCGAAGTCAGATCTGCGAACCCGAGGTCGAACTCCACCTCCAGCACCGCACCTTTGTCTTCCACCTCTTCGAACGGGGTGTAGTTGGTGCCTACCTTGCCGGTGTTGCTGATGACGGGGTTGCCGCCGAGTGCCCTGAGCACCGCGCCCGTCGGTCCGACAATACGATAGGACGCGGGGCAGCAGTCTTCATCGCGGTCGATGTAGTCGGCGATCAGGCGCACTTGCACCGCGTCGCTCGGCGTCCACAGCATCTGGCCTTTCACGGCGTAGCGGTCGCGCGAGTTGTAGGTGTTGTTGTTGGCGATGTTCTCGTAGTAGCCGTCGCGCTCGTTGTAGCTGCCCGCGAGTCGGAACGCCAGGACGTCGTCGATGGCCGGCAGATTGACCGCGGCTTCGACGCGCCTCGAGTCGTAGTTGCCCGCGCCGATCGCGGCATTGCCACCGAACTCGAATTCGGGCTTCTTCGAGACTACGTTCACCGCACCGGCAGAGGTGTTCTTGCCGAACAGCGTGCCCTGCGGACCGCGCAGCACTTCGATGCGCTCGACGTCGATCAGATCGTTGAGTGCCTGGCCGGACCGGCTGCGGTAGATGCCGTCGATGAAGGTACCCACGGCTGCTTCGAGGCCCACGTTGTTACCCGTGGTGCCGACGCCACGGATTCGCATGGTGCCACCGCCGGTGGTGGAGTTGGAATCGTTCACGACCAGGCTCGGTACTACTTGCTGCAGGTCGTACACGTCCTCGATGCCGCGCGCCTTCAGGTCGGTACCCGATATGGCGGTTACGGCAATAGGAACGTCCTGAATGGATTCTTCCCGCTTGGTCGCGGTGACGATGATCTCTTCGATGGCGCCCTGCGCGGCAACAGCCTGTGTCTGCCACGTAAACGCGATCGCTGCCGCAAGCGCGGCACACGCCAGTCGTTTCATGTTGCTACCCCTGTGTGTGATGACCCTGATTGACCACCGCGACCCTCTCCAGTCGTGGCGGCGCGAGATTTGACCACGGCGCTTCGAAATGGTGCAAATTCACGCGAATTAATGCGACGATACGGTTCAAACCCGGAGGGCACACGATGAAGTTCGGCATCTTTTACGAACACCAGCTACCCCGTAACTGGAACGCAGACAGCGAGCACCAGCTGTTCCAGGATTCGCTGACCCAGATCGAACTGGCCGATCGCCTCGGTTTCGACTATGCGTGGGAGGTGGAGCATCACTTCCTCGAGGAATACTCCCACTCCTCCGCGCCGGAGGTGTTCCTGGGCGCTGCCAGCCAACGCACCAAGAACATCCGTCTCGGCCACGGCATCATTCAGCTCACCACGAACCATCCGGCGCGCGTCGCCGAGAAAGTCGCCACCCTCGACCTCGTGTCGAACGGCCGCGTCGAGCTCGGTCTCGGCGAAGGCGCCTCGGTCACCGAACTGCACCCGTTCAACCTGCGCTTTCGCGACAAGCGCGACGTGTGGGAAGACGGCGTGCGCTGCGTGTTGCCGATGTTCTGGAATCACGGCTGGCAGTACGACGGCGAATTCTTCAAGTTTCCGCTACGCGCCGTGGTGCCCAAGCCGCTTCAGAAGCCGCACCCGCCGCTCTGGGTCGCGTGCTCACAGCTCGACACGATCCGCTATGCCGCGCACCGCGGTATGGGTGCGCTGTGCTTCAAGTTCGCCGATCTCGCCGCCGCGCGAGCCTGGGTGCACGCCTACTACAACACCTTCGTGCACGATCAGGAGAAGCTCTGCGAGTACAAAACCAATCCCAACATCGCGGTGGTGTCCGGCTTCATGTGTGCGGAAACCGACGAAGAGGCATGGCGCAAAGCCGATGGCTGGACCTTCTTCCAGTTCGCGCTGCAGCTGTACAACAAGGAAGGTCCGTTCGAGCCCGGCTCCGTCAACATCTGGGAGCGCTATCAGGAATGGCGCAAGACGCCGGCGGGGCAGAAGCGCTCCGGCAGCGAACTGATCGGCTCACCCGACACGATCCGGGAGCGCTTGAAGGAACTCGAAGCCGCGAACGTCGACCAGGTGATCCTGCTCAATCAGGCCGGCAAGAACTCACACCAGGACATCTGCGACAGCCTGACGATGTTCGCAAACGAAGTGATGCCGGAGTTCCACGCCCAGGAAGCCGAACAGCAGAAGTGGAAGGCCGCCGTACTCGCCGGCGAGATCAAGCTCGAGGAAATCGACACCGACCCCTACAACTTCGCTGCACGGGGCAAGCCGACGCTCGCGTCATCAAAGGAGAAGCGCAACGCGATATCGGGTGCGGTGGGTCGGCCGGGGGCGGAATCGCTGGGCTAGATCGGAGGCACTGTGGGAGCGCCCTTGGGCGCGAATGGGTTGAAAGGAATCAACAAGTCATTCGCGGGCAAGTCGCCCGGCCGTTTGCGGGCG
>JBFKCZ010000084.1:0-8418 GCA_041620035.1 Pseudomonadales bacterium | reverse complement strand
GTCGGGTCGGCCCTATCAGACGCAACTACCTGAGCTGTCTGGGTTTCTCGACTCATCGGGCGGATCTCCCGTGTTGACCGTCTACGAACCCGGGCAGCCAACACCGCTCATGTTCCTCAAGATTGCATCCGACGGCCTGGCCACGGCGGGAATCACGAAGCAGTTCACGAAACTCATAGGACAGCCCTGGGCGAGTGGTGAGCCGGATCACGCCGTCGTGCTAGAGGTGGGTGAGAAACTGTTCTAGACTGACTGGCCCCATCGAGCCTCCAGACCAAGCGCAGGTGGACGTGCAAGCTCCCGTACAGCAGCTGGCGACTCGACTCGTCGAACCCTTCAAACTGATCGTGATCGTCGGCATCGCCTATTCGCTCGCTTCGACGGGCTGGTACTTCTTTTCGGAACCGACGCCGGCCGATCTCGGTCGCACCACGGCTGCCAAGAAGGACTCGACGGCCCGCCCGGAGAGCCTCTCGGTGGAAGCGATCGTGGCGGCCCATCTGTTCGGGGTCGCGGATGCCACCGCCGCCGCCCCCACCAACGTCGAAGCGCCCGAAACCCGACTGAAACTGACCCTCGAGGGGGTGTTTCGCGCCGACAACCCGGCCGAGTCGGCGGCCATCATTGCCCAGCAGGGGCGGCCGGGCGAGCTGTTCGTGATCGGCGGCAAGCTGAGCGGCGGGGTCGAGCTGGCGGAGGTGCACGCCGACCGGGTCGTGCTGCGACGCGGTGGTTTGTACGAAACGTTACGCTTCCCCGACCAACCCGGTCTGCTCGCCGGATCGATCGATGAGTCCATGTTGCCGATGGGCGAAACCTACATCGAAGAGCCCGTCTACGAAGTACCCGTAGAACAGCAGGAGTACATCGAGAGCTCGCAGATCGACAGCGTCGCGCCGGGCGCCGAGCTGCGCGAAGGTATTGCGGTATACCGTGAACGCCTGACCTCCGATCCCCAGGGCACGTTGGCCTCTCTGGGACTATCCTCCGTCAATGCATCGGGCAGCGAGGGCTACCGCCTTGGCAATCTGGCACAGTCCCCCTATCTGGCTCAAACTGGTCTGCAACCCGGGGACGTCGTGTTGAGTGTCAACGGCCGGCCGGTCGGCAACGTTCAACAGGATCAACTCGAGATTGATAACATCATGGCCCAAGGGTCCGCGCGCCTCGAAGTGCAACGCGGAGACCGACGCTTCTTCGTGACGGCGTCCCTGAAGTAACGGCAATCCCATTCAATGACGTTCTCTTACCCGTCGATGGTCCGTCTCACTCGCGTGTTCGCGCTGCTGGTCGTGTTCCTATCGACTACCTGGGCCGTCGCCCAGGAGCAGACATGGAAAATCAACCTCAAGAACGCAGACATCAACGAGTTCGTCTCGCAGGTGGCGGCCATCACCGGCAAGACGTTCGTCGTCGATCCACGGGTGAAGGGCAAGGTCACGGTGATCTCCAACGCCAGCCTCGACGTGGCCGGCATCTACGAACTCTTCCTCTCCGTATTGCGCGTGCACGGCTTTGCCGCCATCGAAACCGGTGACGTGGTCCGCATCCAGCAGCAGACCCTCGCGAAGCAGAGTGGCAGCCCGCTGGACAACGCTCGAACGATCAGCGGCGAGCAGCTCGTGACCCGGGTGATCGCCTCCCAGTACGTCGATTCCGCCGAACTGGTGAAGACGCTGCGGCCCATGATTCCGCAGTACGGCCACATCGCCGCGGTGACCAATCCGAACGTGGTCATCATCAGCGACCATGCCGAGAACATCGTTCGCCTGCAGGCGATCATTCAGCGCATCGACGTGCCCGACGAAGAACAGATCACCGTGATTCCGCTCAAGGACGCCTGGGTCGGGACCGTCGTCGAACTGCTCGAGAAGCTCGCGCCCGAACAACTCGGACGCAACGCCAAAGGTCCCCAACGCATTCAGATCATCGCCAACGAGCGCAACAACTCCATCGTCCTGCGCGGTAAGACGCGCCCTGTCGCGGAGGTGAAGAAGCTCATCGCGCAACTCGACCAGCCGGCCACCATGAGCGGGGCCACGCAGGTCATTCGCCTTTCCCACGGCGATGCCAAGTTGGTTGCGGAAATTCTGCGCGGCCTGGTTGCCGAAGGCGGGGCCAGCGATGCGCAGTCGCCGCAGAAGATCACGATCCAGGCCGACGAGTCGCTGAACGCCATCGTCGCGCGCGCCGACCCGGCGGTCATGGCGGAAATCGTCGATCTGGTGAGAAAGCTCGACGTGCGCCGAACCCAGGTGCTGATCGAAGCGGCTATCGTGGAGATCGCCATCGACGACAGCCTGAACGTCGGTGTGGACTTCGCCGCACTCGATCAGAGCAGCGCGACGACACCCCTGATTTCCACTGCGCTCTCGCCGGCGCTCTCCGCCATTCTGACCGCACTGGGTAAGGCCGATGCCGACGGTACGCCACCGGTCGCGGCGGTGGCTGGACTTTCTCAACCCACGCTTGCCGTGGCCAAACTCGACCTCGACGGTTTCTCCTTTGGTGCGGTGCTGCAGGCCATTTCCACTTCGAGCAAGGCCAATCTGCTGTCGACACCCAGCATCCTCACACTCGACAACGAGGAAGCGAAGATCCTGGTCGGCCAGGAAGTACCGTTCAGAACCGGCTCTTTCACGACGACCACGGATGGCTCCACGAATCCGTTCACAACCATCCAGCGCCAGGACGTCGGTATCACGCTCACCGTGACGCCACACGTGCATGAGGGCGAGGCAGTTCGCCTCGACGTCGCCCAGGAAGTGTCGAGCGTCGTACTCTCCGCGCTGGCAGCGACGTCCGACAGCCCGTTCTCCGACGTCGTCACGAACAAGCGCACGATCGACACGACGGTGCTCGCGAACGATCGCCAGACGATCGTGCTCGGCGGACTCATCCAGGACGACGTGCAGTCAACGATCAAGAAGGTTCCGCTGCTCGGCGATATCCCGCTGTTGGGTAAGCTCTTCCGCAAGAACGAGGACACGCGGACGAAGCGCAACCTGCTCGTGTTTCTGCGCCCCACCATCCTGCGCGACGCGAAGGATGTCGGCGAATCGACCGAGCGCAAGTACTCGAGCGTCTGGGAGGTGGAGATTTCGAGCGGTGACTCCAAGGAACCGCAAGAACCGCCGCCCATCGACTCGCTCTACGACGGCAAGCGCAAGTAGCGTCCCCGGCGTGATTCCGGGTTAGGGTTCAGAAACTGGATCTGGGCGCCACGCACACATCATGATCGATCGCCTGAAAGCACTGTCGTTCGGCGTGGTACGCGCGTTGCTGAAGTGGATGACGCGCCCCAAGTCGCGCGGCGTCGAAGCCCTCACCGTCTCCGGGACGAGCGACCCGTTGGCCGGCGATCCCGGAGCCATCGTCTACGCGCTCGCCAACCGATCGCTGACCGACCTCGTGATGCTGGACATCGTAGCCGCGGCGAACGGCCTGCCCCGGCCGCTGAGTTCGCTCGGCGCCGAGGGGATCGCGGAGCAGCGTCGTTTCTTCTTCCTCAACCGATCCGTGGGCGGGCTACTGCAACGCAATCTGATGCGTACGTACTCGAAGCGTCTGCTCCGCCTGCAACCCTATTTCAAGGACACTCGCCGCGCGAACATCCGGCTCGTGCCGGTGTCGGTGTTCTGGAGCCGCGCGCCGAACAAGGAAAAGTCCCTGATCAGGGTGCTGCTGTCGGAAAACTGGACGCTGACCTCCCGTTTCCGCCGTCTCGTCGTGATTCTCTTCAACCGGCGCGACATCACCGTTCAGTTCGGCGCGCCCCTGAATCTCCTCGACCTCGAAGATCCGAACCTGAGCGATGCAAAACTCGTGCGCCGTATCGCGCGTCTGTTGCGGGTTCACTTCAAGAATCAGCGCACCGCGCTGCTCGGCCCGGATCTGTCGCATCGGCGCACACTGATCACTCAGATTCTCGCAAGCCGACGTGTCCGCGAAGCCATTCGCTCCGAGTCGGCCCGGACGGATGTTCGTTTCGAGAAACTCGTGGCCCGCGCACGTCGCGACGCCCGCGGAATGGCGTCGGATGTGTCCTACATCACGATCCGTTTCTTCGACCGCCTGCTGACGTGGTTCTGGACACGGATCTACGACGGCGTCGACGTCACCGGGCTCGAGCGCGTACAGCGTTTCGCGGAAACCTCCTCGCTCGTCTACGTGCCCTGCCACCGCAGCCATGTGGACTATCTGCTCCTCTCCTACCTGCTGTACAACAACGGCCTCATGATTCCGCACATCGCGGCCGGCGATAACCTCAACATGCCGGTGATCGGCGGCATGCTGAGGCGCGCGGGTGCGTTCTTCATGCGCAGGCGGTTCGCCGATGACCGGGTCTACAGCGCCGTGTTCAACGAGTACCTGTTCCAGATCTTCCGTCGCGGTTCACCGGTCGAGTACTTCATCGAAGGCGGAAGATCGCGCACGGGACGGATGCTGCCGCCAAGAACGGGTTTGCTCAACATGACCCTCGCCATTCGCAACCGCGGCATCTCGCGACCGATGGTGTTCGTACCCGTGTACATCGGCTACGAACGGCTGATCGAAGCAACCAGCTACCTGTCGGAATTGCGCGGCTCGGCGAAGTCGAAGGAGTCGATTGCGGATCTGTTCCGAACCGCGCGCGTCCTGAAGGAGAACTTCGGCCGGGTTTCGGTGAACTTCGGCGTGCCGATCGAAGCGGATCAATTCTTCGGTATCGGTGCGGAGCCAACGACCAATCCGGCCCTCGATCTCGGCATCGAGATCCTAAAACGCATCAACGACTGCGCCACCATCAACCCGATCAATCTGATCGCGCTGGTCACGCTCTCGACGCCGAAGTTCGCAATGGACGAGCAGTTGCTGGCCGACCAGCTCGACTGCTTCGCGTCCTTGCTGAGGTCTGCGCCCAGCCGCGCTATCACCGTCACGGCGCTCGGCGGCACGGCGATGATCCGCCATGCGGAGCACCTCGGCATGCTGGACCGGGAGTCGCATCCGTTCGGGGATGTGCTCTGCCACCGCCCCGACATGGCGGTGCTCATGACGTGGTATCGAAACAACAGCGTTCACTGTCTGGCGATGCCGTCGTTGATCGCCTGTCTCATCATCAACCGTCGTCTGCCGCTGCGACGACCACAGCTCGCGCGCATGATGACTACGGTTTATCCCTATCTCGCGGGCGAACTGTACGCATCCGTGCCAACGTCGATCGCCGCCGAAGTCGAAGCGTGGCTGCAACTGCTGCTCGCGGAGGGGCTGCTCGTGGAAACCCCCGAAGGTGCGCTTGCTCCCCCGCCCCCGGACACGAGCGCGAACTACCGACTGGAGCTCCTGGGCGCGGTCGTCATGCAGACGCTCGAGCGATTCTTCATCGTGATCGCGATCCTGAGACAGATGGGCCAGGGGCGCATCGGCAGGGACACGCTCGAACAGCATTGTCACCAGGTCGCCCGCCGGATCTCGAGGCTGCAGGGACTGAACGCGCCCGAGTTCTTCGACCCGCGGCTGTTCCAGAACTTCGTCGATGCGCTCATCGCGCACGAGGCCGTGAGCTTGGACGACACCGGCAAGCTCCACTTCGCCCCGGTGGTGACCGAGGTGACGCGCGCGGCAAGCGCCGTACTGCCCGCCTCCTTCCGCCATACGGTGCTGCGTGCACGCCTCGCCGACGGTCAGGTCATCGATGCCGCGCCGCGATAGACGTCGAAGCGAACCCGATTGGCCCGGATGGTCCATGCCGGCTCGAGTACCTGCGGGTCCCTCGCACGTCGCTTGAGGACGACCCGGTCACGGCAGATTCGCCGCGCCCGGGCGATCAAGTCCTCGATGTCCATTTCCGCTTCGTTTCGAGCCGCTGCGAGCGCCAGGATCTGGGCGCGCTTCTGCGGCAGCGCACCTTTGCGACGTTCCGGAAACATCGGGTCGAGGTAGACCACGTCGTAGAGTTTCTGCTCGTCGAACACCGTACGCACGTCGGCACAGCGCAACTCCAGGGTCGGGTCCGTGAGCACCGCACGGGCACGATCGACACCGTCGGCGAGCACGCGATGAATGAGCGGCGCGGCTTCGACAAGGGTCACCGTGCATCCCCACCCCGCCAACGTGAGTCCGTCCATGCCGAGTCCGGCCATGGCGTCGAGCACCGTCCGCCCAGAGCCCGCGTTGCACGCCCGTGCGAGCGGACCGCGCCGGCCGCTTCGGATGCGTCGCACGAGTTCGGAGAGATCGAGCGCAGCACCGCGCACGTCACCGGAAGCACGCAGCTCGAGGCCATCGCTACCCTCGAAGATCTCGAGTTCTCCGGTCACCGCAGTCTGCCCGCTTCGACCGCAGCCGGTTTCAGGCGGTCAGGTCGAGTCTGGCAACCAAGACATCGTCGAGCACCCACTGCGTGCGACGATACAGCTCCACGGCTTGCGCACCGGTGAGCGGCGCGCCGCCGACGCGACTGGGACGACGATCCGTAGAGCCTGGCTGTTCCGGCTCGCGCTGTTCGAGTGCGGCGCGCGCCAGGACACCGGGACGCAGCATTGGCGCCGACATGCCGGGCAGCTTGGGACCGACCAGGGCGTAGGTCATCGAGGATCGAGTCGCAATCGCGTGATCCTGAAGTGTAGACATCGTCGGGAAATCCGCGTGCCCGGCGCTGCGGTCGCGTCACCGACCGGCAATCTTTTGCCACGAGCCACTACCCTCGAGGTAAACCGGTAACGCGAGTGCCACATCGCGAGCCGCGCCGCGAGTCACCGCGTCACTTGCAAGCCACAAGAGGTCCTCGGCATGGGGATGGCGCCAGTCGAGCGCGATCAGATCCATCGCCGCAGCCCGGTCTGCCAACACCTCGGTCGCGTCGCCACACAACCCCGTACCTGCAGCGAAGGTCTGCCGTAGAAATGCCTCGATGGGCATTGCCTGTTCCGCCGTAACCGGGATCGGCGTCCAATCGTCGCCGTGGTTTCGCCGGTAGGTGCAGGTGTAGAGCTCGCCCTTGCGCGCCCCCAGACACGCCACGACCGAATCCACTTCTGCGAATCTACGCAGTGCACCGGCCGCAACGGTCGCGAGAGTCGAAACCGGAACGACGGGTATGCCGCGTGCCAGCGCGATGCCCTGCGCAACGCTGGCAGCGATGCGAACGCCGGTAAACGAACCGGGCCCCTGCCCGAACGCGACATAGTCGATGTCCCGCGAGTCGCCCAGGAGTTCGTCGATGCTACCTAGCAGCAGGTCGTTGTGGCGACGATCCACCACACGATGCCAGGAGACGATCGACCCGCCCCGCGCGAGCGCGACCGTGCACGCCGCCGTGGCGGTGTCGAAACCGATCATCGTCTCGTTCACGGCAAGCATTGCTCGACTGGATACCTGGCGGCATTCTAGTGATGTTTCACCCATATCTCTGCGGCCAGCGATGCAACGAAGCCCACACAGCCCTCGGGAAATGCTCGAGATCGACGCGGCACGCGCATTGTTGCTCGAGAGGACGCAGGGCTACTCACTCGAGCGCGAGCTGATCGCGGTCGATGCGGCACGCAATCGCGTGACGGCTTCCCGGATCGACGCGCCCATGAACGTGCCCCCGTTCACGGCGTCGGCGATGGACGGCTACGCCGTCGCGAGCGATGACCCCATCTTCATGGCTGAACCACCCTACCGGATCCGAGTGAGTGGCGTGAGTCGCGCGGGACATCCGATGCCGGGTGCGCTGGCAGCTGGAACCGCGGCTCGGGTGTTCACCGGATCGGTGATGCCGCACGGGTCCAACGCCGTCGTCCTGCAGGAGAACGTCGTCATTCGGTCGGATGATCTCGTCGAGTTCGACGAACGCCCTTCCGCGGGACGCTGGGTGCGTCGCGCCGGGCACGATGTGGACGTCGGTACGGCGCTGTTGCCGCGCGGACGAAAGCTGAATGCATTCGACCTCGCGTCGTTGACGGCGTCGGGCCTGACCGAAGTACTCGTCAACCGATGTTTGCGTATCGCGCTCTTCTCCACCGGTGACGAGCTGCGTACACCACCCGATGTACTTGCGCCCGGACAGATCTACGACGCCAACCGGCTGGTGCTGAAGCAATTGCTCGCACCACTCCCCGTCACGATCACTGACCTCGGCATCTTGCCCGACGATGAGCAGACCATCTCCGATACGTTGGCGACCGCCGCTGCGGGTCACGACGTCGTGCTCACCTCCGGCGGCGTATCGGTTGGCGATGCGGACTTCGTTCGCCGCGCCTGGCTGCGCGTCGGCGCACTCGACTTCTGGAAGATCGCCCTCAAGCCAGGGAAGCCGCTTGCCTACGGGCATGCCGGGCGGTGTCACTTCTTCGGATTGCCCGGCAATCCCGTCTCGACGATTGTTACCTTCCTACTCATCGTTCGGCCGCTGCTGGCATCGCTCGCCGGTTGCACGACACACGAGGATCT
>JBFKCZ010000083.1:0-8533 GCA_041620035.1 Pseudomonadales bacterium | reverse complement strand
TTCCAGCGCATTCCGTTCCCTCGGTGGCTATGCCATTCTTCGGGAAAGTCAGATCAGGAGGCTTCCATGGCCGAAGCACGCGATGCTCGAACTTCATCGATTCCCGACCCGTATGCACTATCCCTCGATGCCATCGACGTCAGCCGTCCCGATCTCTACGAGCGCGACGCCTGGCGCCCCTTCTTTGCCCGCCTGCGCGCAGAAGATCCCGTTCATTACTGCGCAAAGAGTCAGTTCGGTCCCTACTGGTCGATCACCCGATTCAACGACATTCAATACGTCGACAGCCACCACGAACTGTTTTCATCGGTTGGCGGCATCACCATCGCCGACCGTCCGCCGGACTTCCAGACACCCAACTTCATCAGCATGGATCCCCCGCGCCACGACGAACAGCGCAAGACCGTGCAAGGGGTGGTGGCGCCGGTCAACCTCGCTCGACTGGAGAGCACCATTCGCGAACGGGTGGCGCGGATACTCGACTCACTGCCGGTGGGCGAAACTTTCAACTGGGTCGATCTGGTATCCGTGGAGCTGACCACCCAGATGCTGGCGACGCTGTTCGACTTTCCGTTCGAGGAGCGGCGCAAGCTGACCTACTGGTCCGACATGGCGACGTCGGGCGAACTGGCGGGCGGCCCGACGCCGGAACCCGTGCGCCGCAAAGCCCTGATGGAGTGCCTCGAATACTTCACCCGCCTGCGCGACGAACGCGTCGACCGCAAGAACCCGACCGACCTGCTCAGCATGCTTGCCCAGGGCGAATCCACCCGCAATGCGGATCCGATGGAGTTCCTCGGCAATCTCGTCCTGCTGATCGTGGGTGGCAACGACACCACGCGCAATTCGATCTCCGGCGGCGTCGTCGCACTGAACCAGTTTCCGGAGCAATACGAGAAACTGCGCGCCGATCTCTCGCTCATTCCGAACATGGTGTCGGAGATCATCCGCTGGCAGACACCGCTGACGCACATGCGGCGCATCGCGGCCACCGATACGACGCTCGAAGGCAAGACGATCAGGAAGGGCGACAAGGTGGTGATGTGGTATCTGTCGGGCAATCGCGACGACACGGTCATCGATCGACCCGACGATTTCATCATCGACCGCGCCCGCGCCCGGCATCACCTGTCGTTCGGATTCGGCATCCATCGCTGCATGGGCAACCGGCTCGCAGAAATGCAGCTGCGGGTACTCTGGGAAGAGATCATGAAGCGCTTTCACGCCATCGAGGTGATGGGCGAACCGACGCGGGTGCAATCGAACTTCGTGCGCGGTTACAGCGAACTGCCGGTGCGGCTGACTCCCCGAGCCGCCTGACGCTCAGGCCGGCAGCGGGCCGTGGTCGATGTGGGGTAGTACGTCGCGCGCGAACAGTTCGCACGCGCTACGGTGGGGATAGCCCGACAGGATGAACGCTTCGATACCGAGCGCACGGTAGGCATCGAGCTTGGCGAGCACCTGATCCGGATCGCCGACGATCGCGGCGCCACAACCCGAACGCGCGCGGCCGATGCCCGTCCACAGATTGTCTTCCACGAAGCCATCGTCATCCGCTGCGACCCTCAGTTCCGCCTGTCGACGCACCCCCGTCGATGCCGAGTCCAGCGAACGCTGTCGAATCGCGGCGCCGACGCCGTCGTCCAGCCGGCTGATCAGCCGCGCTGCCTCGGCACGCGCGGCGGATTCGGTCTCGCGCACGATCACGTGCACGCGATAGCCGAAGCGAAGCCGCCGGCCCTGGCGCGCTGCGCGCGATCGCATGTCGGTGAGCACCGACTCGACACCGGCGAGCGTATCGGGCCACATGAGATAGACATCCGCGGCCGCCGCGGCGACGTCGCGAGCCGGCTCGCTCAGGCCGCCGAAGTAGAACGGCGGACACTGTCCCGACACCGTCTGCATGCGCGGCGCAGCGACCGCGATGTCGATGAACTCGCCATGAAAGTCCACCGCTTCGCCGTTCAGCAGTGAACGCAGCACCTGCATGACCTCGAGGGTACGCCGGTAGCGGGGCTCCGACTCCAGTTTCTCGCCGGGCATCTCGGAGGAAATGATGTTCACCGTGAGTCGACCGTCGAGCATGCGATCGAGGGTGGCCAACTGGCGTGCGAGTTGCGGCACCCACAGTTCGCCGCAACGAATCGCCACCAGCAGCCGCATGCGTTCGAGCATCGGCGCAATGGCGCCGGCAAAGGCGACGGAGTCCATGCCGAGCGCATACCCGGATGGCAACAGCAGATTGTCGAAACCGCCGCGTTCCGCGGCGAGCGCGATCTCGCGGCAATGCGGCCAGGACGACTTGAGCGAAGCATCCTCCACGCCGAGAAATTCATAGTCGTCGTCGCACAGCGCCGAAAACCAGCTCACTTCCACCGTCATGGCAGCGAGGCACCCATCGAGGCCTCGATGATGTCGTACACGTCGTTGCGTTCGAGACATACATCGAGCGAAGCCCCGACGGCGGCGATGCGTTCGACGTTCATGGTGCCGACGATGACGACCGGCCTGGCCGGATGCGCCAGCGTGAATGCCAGGGCGAGCGTGGCCCGGTCGACCCCTTCGCGTTGCGCGAGGTGATCGAGGCATTTCAGCAGCGGCGCACGCAATCCTTCACCCGTCGACAACTTACCCCCCGCAAGCGGGCTCCAGGCGAGCGCCGCGAGCGGCCTGCGCAGACACTGATCGAACGTGCCGTCGGTGAGCGGTGCCAGCCGCAGGGCCGAGTACTCGAACTGATGCGAAACGATGGGAACCGCCTCCGCCAGCATGTCGATCTGACTCGGCGTGAAGTTCGAGGCGCCGACTTCGCGGATCTTGCCGTCGCGCTTCAGTCTCAACAGGGCTTCCGCGATCTCGGCGGGGTGAGCGAAGAAGTCGGGACGATGAATCTGGTAGAGATCGATGACCTCGGTATTGAGGCGAGCCAGGGATGCCTCGCAGGCTTCGACCAGGTACTTCGCACTCGAATCGTACGGCACACCCGGAATGATGCCGCCCTTGCTTGCGAGCACCATTCGTGCGCGCAGTGCCGGATTCGCCTTCAGAACTGCACCCAGGAGCTCTTCGCAGGCACCAAATCCCGTGCCACCCCAGTCCAGCCCGTAGACGTCAGCCGTGTCGATCAGATTCATGCCTGCTCCGAGTGCGGCATCGATGCGTAACCGCGCCTCGCTCACCGACATGCCCACATAACGCCAGCAGCCGAACGCCAATCGGCCGACGGGTGCCAGCCCACCGATCACCACGGCTGACTTGTCGATCAGAGAATTCATTGTGCTTGCTCCAGGAACTCGTGAAACGCCACGGGCATGCCGCTGGCTATCGAATGTTGCGCGGCCGCGCCGAGCGCAACCGCCATGAATCCTTCCTCCGCCGTGACCGGTGACGTGCCACCGCTGCGAATGGCCTGGGAGAGCGCGAGGTGTTCGAAGTAGGTGGCACCAAAGTGAGTACCGATCTGCAGCAGCCGCGAATCGACTTCGATGCGCTCGCGGGTCACCGCCAGCGGCCGTCGCGTACCGATGTAGAGGTCGCCCTGCGGAAAAGTCACATCCACGCGGGCACGATCACCGGTGGCAACGATCTCCTGCTCGCTGCGCGCCCCGTCTGCGAACATGCAAAGATCAAGCGAACTGCGCACGCCGTTTTCGAACTCCACCACTACCATCGCGTTGTCGAGGATGTCTGGAACGCGACCGTCGTAGCGCTCATCGAGATGATTCACGTCCTGACCACCGGATGCGAACACCCGCACGGGACGGCTGCCCGTGATGAGAGACATGAGATCGAAGAAGTGACAGCACTTCTCGACCAGCGTGCCACCCGTGTTCTCAGAGAAGCGGTTCCAGTCGCCGATCTTCTTCAGGAACGGAAACCGGTGTTCACGAATGCTCAACATCTTGAGTTCACCGACCGTGCCCTTTCTTACCTCTTCGACGAGCCGCGCGGTGGGCGCCATGAAGCGATACTCCATGCCCACCATGAACAGATGCGAGTGGTGCTCTGCGCGCTTCGCAACCGCGCGCGAGTCGGCCACCGTCGTACACATCGGCTTCTCCACGAGGATGTGCACATCGGCTGCGAACGCCGCATCGAGCACATCGGCATGGGTGAAGTTCGGGGAAGCAATCACCACGACGTCGAACGTCTCTCGTTCGAACATGCGACGGAAGTCTTCGTACTCGGTTGCCCGCGTCGCACCGAGTGCCCGACGCGCCCAACGCCTCGGTTCCTCGTTGGGATCGGCGAACGCCACCACCTCGGCGCCTTCGAGCACACCGAGATTGCGGATGTGTTCGCAGCCCATCATGCCGGTGCCGATCACCGCATACCGCAGCCGCTTCATGCCGGCTTCACGCCGGCCACACCTCGTTGAGCACGCGAAACGCGCTCGCCGCACACGGCCAGCCCGCATAGTGCGCCGCATGGGCGATCATGGCCTCGATCCTGCTCCGTGGGATCTCGAGGTTCTTGGCCGCCACGAAGTGCAGGCGTTGCTCCGCCTCTCGATTGAGGGCTACGAGAATCGTGCAGGTCACGAGCGAGCGTTCCTGCAACTCGAGATCGCCGTCCTGCCAGACGTCGCCGAAGAGATGCGCCATGGTGTACTGCGTGAACTTGTCCGGCATGCGGGTTCCGCCCTTGACGCCCGCAAACAACCGGCGCGCCAACGCCTGACCTTTGGCGCGCTTGTCTTCATCCGTCATCGATCGCTCCTGTTGTTCATCGTACTGGTCTTCATCGCGCTGGAATCGCCCGAACGACGAGCTTGCGCAAGCCGAGCAGCCGGTTGTTTGGCATCCATTCACGTTCGCCGCCGAGTTCGAAGCCGTCGTAGCGTTCACAGAGATTGCGAAGCGCCACCTTGATTTCCATGCGCGCAAGGCTCGCGCCCAGGCAGAAATGCACGCCCGCACCGAAGCCCAGATGCTTGTTCGGCCAGCGCCCGACATCGAAACGAAAGGGATCTTCGAAGGCTCGCTCGTCGCGGTTTGCCGACATCTCCCAGAACGTGACCTTGTCGCCCGCACGAATCGGTTGATCCAGGATCTGTGTATCGCGCGTAGCCGTGCGCCGCTTGTACACCGATGGTGTCGTCCAGCGCACCACTTCCTCGATCGCTGCGCGCATGAGGCTCGGGTCGCGCTTGAGGCGAGTGAATTCTCCAGGGGCATCGATGAACGCCTGGGCGGCACCGACGATCGCACTGCGCGTGGTTTCAGCACCCGCCGGAAACAGCAGATTGAAGAACGCAATCAGCTCGCGGTCGCTCAACTGCGATCCGTCTTCCTCGAACTTCGCGTGCACGATCGTCGACAGGATGTCGTTTTCGGGATGCAGCCGTTTCTGGGCGATCAACTCGAGCCCATAGTCGCGGATCTTGTCCAGGAACTCCTTGGCGATGATCGACTCCGATGCGGTGGCAACGCCCCGGTCGATCCACTCGCACAACTGCGCGCGATCGGCCTGTGGCACGCCGAGCACCGAGCAGATCGTCTGCAGCGGCAGCTCGCGCGCGATCGCCTCGACGAACTCGAAAGTGTCACGACCCTTCACCGCATCGAGGAGCGCCACCATACGCTCGTCGGCCTGGGCTTCCAGCGCATCCACGGCCTTTGGTGTGAAACCCCTGTTCACGAGCGCGCGCAGGCGACGATGCTGCGGATCGTCGGTCATGTTCAACATGATGCCCGCCGATCGCTCGTCCTTCAGCGCCGTACCGCCGCCTTCGCGGTCGCCGCCGGTGTCCGAGGAAAACGTATCGGGGTCGCGCTGAATATCGGCCACATCGGCATAGCGGCTCACCACCCAGAAGCCTTCGCCATCCGGCGTGAACGACGTTGGCGGATGCCAGTACACCGGCATGTGCGCGCGCAGTCCCACGAAGAACTCGTGCGGAAACCCGTCGCGGAAATTGCGCCGGTCCGTGAGGTCGAGCAACGGCCGATCGGCAGCGTCTACGGCAGTCATGGCTTCGGCTCGAGCCGGGCCACGGCCACATCCGCCCGCCCTTCGAGCACCTTGAGCGTGGCGGAGAACACTTCCGCGCCGAACCCGTGCTCGACGGCATCGCGATAGATCGCGTGGGCGGCGCTCGTCATGGGCATGTCGACGCCGAGTGATGCGGCGGATTCGAGTGCCACGCCGACGTCCTTCGCCGCGATGCCGAGCTTGAATACGGCCTTGTCGAAGTCGCGGCTCAGCACGAAGTCGGCCTTGCGCGTATAGAGACCCGCCGAACTCACGTCGAGAATCGCCTTCAATGTCTGCGCATCCATGCCGGCCTTGGCCCCGAGCACGAACCCCTCCTGAATGAGCACACTTGCGCACAGAAAAATCTGATTGTTCACGAGCTTGGCCAGCGTACCGCTGCCGGCCTCACCGACGTGTATCACCGCCTTGGCGAAGCTTTCGATCAACGGCTTGGCGCGATCGAAGCCAGCCTGTGTCGCGCCGACCATCACCGACAGGGTGCCGCGTTCCGCACCCACCACACCGCCGCTCACGGGGGCATCGATGAACTCCCCGCCCTGCCCCGCGACTCGAGTCGCCAAAGTTCGCGCACAATCGACCGAGTTGGTCGACAAGTCGATGATCAGCGTATCCGCGGACATCGCCGGCAGCACGGCGTCGACGACTGCCCGGATCTCGGTCGGACCGGGCAGCGACAGGAACAGTGTGCGCGAACTACGCGCCAGCGAACCGATGGATTCGGCCTTTTGCGCGCCCGCATCCACCAGGGACTGGGTCGCACCCGGCGCGAGGTCGAACACCCGCAGCGCATGCCCGGCACGCAGGAGGTGGCGCGCGATCGGGACCCCCATGGTGCCCGTACCGATGAATCCAACGGCCATGCACGACTCGATTGTGGCAGGGCCTTCGAATCTACCACGGTTCTCGGTCTCTGGTTCCGTCGCCGCGATACCGTTAGCATCGATGCACCGGTGGAGGGCAACACGCATGAAACACCTCGATTCGGAACGGCAGGCCCTCGCGGCCGCCCGCGACCACGCCTACTCCATCAAGCTCGACGAGATCGACGTGAGCGATCGCAATCTGTACGCGAACAACACGCTGTGGCCCTACTTCGAGCGTTTGCGGGCCGAAGACCCGGTACATCTGCACCCATCGAGCCCGTTTGGGCCGTACTGGTCCATCACCCGCCACGCCGACATGATGGCGGTCGATGCCAACCATGCACAGTTCTCGTCACAGGAGAACATCACGATCCACGAGCAACGCGACGACTTTCCGTTGCCGATGTTCATCGCGATGGATCCTCCGAAGCACGACGCGCAGCGCCTCACCGTGACGCCGGCGGTAGCGCCCCGCAATCTCGCCAACCTCGAACACACGATTCGCGAGCGCGCAGGCGCGATTCTCGATTCATTGCCCGTGGGCGAGCCGTTCAACTGGGTCGACAAGGTCTCGATCGAGCTGACCACCCAGATGCTCGCCACGCTGCTCGACTTTCCGTTCGAAGAGCGGCGCAAGCTCACGCGCTGGTCCGATGTCGCTAGCGGCGGTCCGCAGACCGGTGTGGTGGAGAGCCATGAACAGCGCAAGCGGGAACTCACCGAGTGTGTCGAGTATTTCCTCGAGCTGCGCGATCAACGCGCCAAGCAGGCGCCGCGATTCGATCTGATCTCGATGCTGGCGCATGGCGATTCGACGAAGGACATGCCCGCGCAGGAGTTTCTCGGTAATCTGGTGCTGCTCATCGTCGGCGGCAACGACACCACACGCAATTCGATCTCCGGCGGTGTGCTGGCGCTCAACGAGTATCCGGACCAGTTCGCGAAGCTCACGGCGAACCCCGATCTCGTTCCCAACATGGTGGCCGAAATCATCCGTTGGCAGACACCGATCCCCCACATGCGCCGCACTGCGCTGGAAGACGTGGACCTTCGAGGGAAGCGCATCCGGCGAGGCGACAAAGTCGTCATGTGGTACATCTCCGGCAATCGCGACGAGCAGGTCTTCGACCGCGCAAACGAACTCGTCATCGACCGCCCGAATGCACGCAAGCACGTCTCCTTCGGCTACGGCATCCACCGCTGCATGGGCAATCGACTGGCGGAAATGCAGCTCCGCGTGCTCTGGGAAGAGATCCTGGGCCGATTCTCGCGCATCGAAGTGGTTGGGCCACCCGTGCGCACTCGATCCAATCTCTTGCGCGGCTACGCGAGCCTGCCGGTGGTTCTAGTGCGCCACTGACGAAAGAACCCATCTCGGAATCGTTCGCGCGTACGATGCCGAGATAGGTTCTACAGCATCCGCGCGGTGCGGTCGGTCGCACCGAGTAGCAGCCCACCCGGCGATTCGAGCGTCTTCGACTGCGCCACGATGTGCTGACACGCCGTGTTCATGTCGCGCAGATGGCGGTCGAACGGATTCTTCGCGTAGACGGCAGCACCGCCGATCGTGTCGTACATGAGCTGCGCCACCTGGCGCCCGGCTTGAAAAGCACTCTGACGAGACAAAAACGTCGCGGCGCGTTCTGCGGGGGTCAGCGGCTCGCCCCGCTCGA
>JBFKCZ010000082.1:0-8550 GCA_041620035.1 Pseudomonadales bacterium | reverse complement strand
GGACGGACGACTGCTGGTGACCAACTTCTGCGCGGGTACCGTCGTCGAGATACCGATCATGCCCGACGGTAGTGCGGGGCCCGGCAAGCTGTTCTTCGATGGCCGCCCGCATGGTGTGCAGTCCGCCGACGGCATTGCGTTCGACGTACGTGGCAACGTCTTCTTCATCGACTTGATGGGGACCAAGCTGTGGTGGATCTCGGCGGACGGCAATTCGATCGGCGAACTGGCCAATGAGTCGCACGGACTCGACCAGCCGGCGAGTCTTGCCTTCGGCATCGGCGACAGCGGCAATCGGATCTACGTTACGAATCTTCCGTTGTTCCTGCCGAGCATCGGCCAGGGTCCCGCAGTCATCGAACTCACGCTGCCGAAGCACGTTCGCGGCGAGTCGACGGCACGGCCCGGGCCGTATCCACCGAACTGGTGAACGAGATCGCGACCGCGGGTCGCTCCTACAGAATCAGTGTAGGAGCGATCCATTGGTCGCGATCACCGGTGGATCAGAACTGATTCATCGTATTGGCAGCACCGCCCGCCAGCAGCGCCTTCTCGCCAAGGAAGTACTCCTTGTGATCGTCGCCGATGTTGGAGCCCGCGAGATCCTGGTGCTTCACGCTCGCGAGATCGCGTCGGATCTCCTGACGCTGTACATCGCGCACGTAGGCCAGCATGCCGAGATCACCGAAGTAGCCTTCCGACAACACATCGGTGCCGAGCGCCGTTTCGTGGTACGTCGGCAGCGTGATGAGGTGGTGGAAGATGCCTGCTTCGCGTGCGGCATCGCGCTGGAACTGTTGAACGAGCGCGTCCGCGCGCTTGCCGAGTTCGGTGTCGTCTAGTTCCGCACTCATCAGGCCCTTGGCGTTCTTTTTTGGATCCGGATAAGCGGAAACGTCTTTACCTTCGGCCTTCCACTCGTTGTACACCTGCTCGCGGAACGACAGGGTCCAGTTGAAGGACGGTGAGTTGTTGTAGACGAGCTTCGCTTCCGGGCGAACTTTGCGCACCGCATTGACCAGACTCGCGATCTGCTTGAGGTTCGGCTTCTCGGTTTCGATCCACAGGAGATCGGCCCCGTGTTCGAGGCTCGTTATGCAATCCAGCACGACGCGGTCGGCGCCGGTGCCTTCGCGGAACGCATACAGGCCGTTGTCGAGGCGCTTGGGCTTGCACAGCCGGCCGCCCTGGTGGATGGCGATGTCGCCGTCCTTCAGTTCGTTGATGTCGGTCACCGGTGTGGTTTCCAGGAAGTTGCAGTACTTGTCACCGAGGTCGCCGGGCGTCTTGGAGACCGGCACCTTCTGTGTCAGGCCGGCACCGAGTGAGTCGGTGCGCGCGACGATGATGCCGTTGTCGACACCGAGTTCGAGGAAGGCGTAGCGCACCGCGTGGATCTTCGAGACGAAGTCCTCGTGCGGCACGGTCACCTTGCCGTCCTGGTGACCGCATTGCTTGGCATCGGAGACCTGGTTCTCGATCTGAATCGCGCAGGCGCCAGCCTCGATCATGCGCTTGGCCAACAGGTAAGTGGCTTCTTCGTTGCCGAATCCGGCATCGATGTCGGCGATGATCGGCACCACATGGGTCTGATAGCTGTCGATCTTCTTCACTGCGTCGTTGATGGGACGGCCTGCGCTGCGGGCTTCGTCGAGTTCGACGAAGATGTGGCGCAGCTCGCGTGCATCGGCCTGGCGCAGGAACGTGTAGATCTCTTCGATGAGATCCGACACCACGGTCTTCTCGTGCATGCTCTGGTCGGGGAGCGGGCCGAACTTCGAACGCAGCGCAGCCACCATCCAGCCACTCAAATAGATGTACTTGCGGTCGGTCGTTTTGCGGTGCTTCTTCACCGACATGACCATCTGCTGTGCGACGAAGCCATGCCAGCAACCCAGCGACTGGGTGTAGTCGTTGGGGTTCTTGTCGTAGGCGGCCATGTCACGGCGCATGATGTCCGCCGTGTACTTGGCGATTTCGATGCCGTTCTTGAAACGGTTCTGCAGGCGCATGCGCACCACACTCTCCGGGTTGATGGCCCGCCACTCATCGCGCTGCCGCAGCACGCGGCGAACGTCTTCGATCTGCTGCAAATAACCCGTCATCGCTTAAGCTCCCTTCTGGATGAAAGACTGACTTGAAGGTCCCAAGTGTGTACCCGGGAAGGCTCGGCAAGGTACCAGGGCCTGGATCGCGGAAAAATGGAATATTTGATAACTAATATATTCCTAGTTGTCATGAATGGGGGATGCCGGGCGAGGGCGGCCACCCAATGACCGGCGCAAGCGTATCCGGCGAGTTGCGCGAGACGCTCACGCGCATGCTCGACGCCGTGGCACCGGGTGCGAGCCTGACTGATGTGCGCGTGCTCGGTGGCGGTGTCTCCGCGCAGTCGCTGCGCATCGAAGTTTCCGACGCGGGGGGGCGCCGCCGCACCTGGACGGTCCGCGCCGGATCCCGGGTTAGCGCGCGCGAGTATCAGCTGCTCGGCGAGTTGCGCGATCGGGACCTCGGCGCGCCCGTGCCGCTGTATTTCGACGGGTTCGGGGCGCTGCGGGAGCCGCACGTCGTGCTCGAATTCATCGACGGCGCACCGCGCTATCCACTCGTGCCCGATGCGGACTTCATCCGTCAGGCGGCGGAGCGACTGGCGCTCATCCATCGCACCTCGCCGTTGTCACTACAGACGCCGCTGCCGGCGGTACCCGACGAGTTGGATGATGCCGACTTACCTTACGAGCCGGGTATAGATGTCGAAGAGCTGGCGGAAGGGTTGCGGGAGGCCCGCCGTCGCCGCCGCAATCCGCCCACCTTCCTGCACGGCGACTTCTGGCCGGGCAACTGGATCTGGCGCGACGGCGCACTCGTCGGCGTCATCGACTGGGAGGATGCGCGCATCGGCGATCCGCTCTACGACCTGGCGATCGCTCGCCTGGAGTGTCTCTGGTTCTTCGATGAGGCGGCCATGACGAGCCTGACGGAGCGGTACGTGGAGCGCACCGGCGTCGACGTTCGTGATCTGCCGTACTGGGATCTGCGCGCCGCAGCGCGGCCGTTGGGGCAGTTGTCCGTGTGGTCGGCGGGATGGGGCGATCTGGGTCGTCCCGATGTCACGCCATCGCACCTCGCCTACCGTCTGCAACGGTTCGTGGATCTCGCCCGCGCCGCCCGATGAGCGGCGCGGGTCGTCGCGTCAGGCCTTGTTGGGGTTGATCAGGAACTTCTCACCGGTTGCCTGCTTGCCGTACACCGCGATGGCATCGAGAGACAGCGCTTCTGCGAGAGAAACTTCCTTCGTATAGGTGCTCGCAAACGTCGTCTTGATCTCCGACGCCACGCGCTCGCGAAGCTTCTGCGCGGCTTGCGGGCCGATCTTCTGCAGGAACGGCGTCAGCAGCCAGCCGCCCAGGCCCCAGGCCATGCCGAACGCACGGTTGAGCTCGGTGGGCGAGCGATCGAGGCCGCCGTAGATGTAGACCTGCTTGTGCACGGTGGAACCGTAGCGGCTGAATTCCTTGGCGGTCTTGTTCGCGGCCACTTCCATTGCCGTCAGCACCTGGCCAGCGAGTTTGCCGCCGCCGGTGGCGTCGAAGCCGATGGTGGCACCAGTCGCAACGAGCGCTTCGATCAGATCTTCCATGAACGTCGGCGCGGTCGAGTTGACCACGTATTTGGCGCCGATCGACTTCAACAATTCGACCTGTTCGGGTTTGCGCACGACGTTGACCAGATCGATGCCATCCTTCTTGCACAGCTTCACCAGCATCTGGCCGAGATTCGAGGCCGCAGCGGTGTGCAGGAGCGCCTTGTGACCTTCGAGCTTCATGGTTTCCACCATGCCGAGTGCGGTGAGCGGGTTGACGAAGCAGGAGGCGCCGTCCCGCGCCGAGGTGCCCTCGGGCAGCCGCAGGCATTGCGATGCTTTGATCGCTCGGTACTGGGAATACATCGACCCACCGAGAATCGCGACGGTCTTGCCCATGAGGGCTTGTGCGGCCGGTGAGGCTCCGGCCTTCACCACTACGCCCGCGCCTTCATTGCCTACGGGCAGCGATTGATCCACGCGCGGCGCCATGGCGCGCATCATTGCCGGCGGAACGCTGGCCGTGACGACGGGGTTCGAGGCCGTTCCCGATGCCTTGGCGGTGGTCATGTCGGCACCGCCAAACAACAGGCCGAGGTCGGAGGGGTTGATGGGCGATGCTTCGACGCGCACCAGCACTTCGTCGTCTTTCGGTTCGGGAATCGGTACCGAGACGAGTTTGAGTTCGAGAGTGCCGTCTTTCTTGACGGTCGATTGCAGTTGCAGCGCGTTGCCGCTGGGTGCTGTTGCCATGGTGATCTCCGTTACGAAGTGAAAAGTGCGATGGGCGGCGAGCTTAACCCATGCCCGGTTTCGATGCGTGCACTTCGATGCCCGTGGCATTGCAGCGTTTGATGGCGCCCTGAGAATTCAGGCGATAGTCGAAGGTCTCGCCTTCGACCTCGAAGATCACGCGATAGCCCTCGACGATCGCCATCGTGTAGAACATGCCGGGTTGCGGACACCCCAGAGAACCATCGTTGAACGTCGCGCGTTCGGCACTGACGAGGCGCGCTCGATTCGATTGCTGGGTATCTTCGGCGAGCCTTGCACGGGCGATCTCGACGATCGTGTCGGGTATGGCGGGTGCGCTGGCAGGTGCCTCAGAGTTGGACTCCGATGGCACGCTGCAGCTGCTGGCCCCTGGCACGCCCAAGGCCAGCAGCAAGGCTGCAGCGTAGACATTCATACGGTTGCCGCGAGTTCGGTTCCCCGATTTCTACCACGTGGCGTCGCCCGTATCGAGAGAAAGCCCGCACGCTGCGGTTCACGAAGCGCGCGCGGTGGCCTCGCTCGAGCGTGACCCGCGTATCTTGGGCAGATACCGGGGCACAGAGTCGGCATAGGCTGCGTACTCCGGATGCACGTCGCGCAGGTCGCGTTCCTCGAGCCGCGTACCGATCACGATGTATGCGGCCGTCATGACGGCGAAGAACAGGTGCGTCACCGTCATCGTCGGCGTGGCCCAGATGCCGAGAAAGAAGCCGACGTAGAGGGGATGGCGCACATAACGATACATCCAGGGCAGCTTGAACTGCACAGGCGTGTAGGGCTGGCCTCGCCACTGCAACCACACCTGGCGGAGGCCGAACAGATCGAAGTGATTGATCTGGAACGTGCTGATCAGCACGAGCAACCAGCCGGCCGCAAACACCGCGTGTGCGGCGCTGACTGCCCAGGTCGCATCGAGCTGCCACACGATGCCGCCGAGCGGCTGCCACAGCGTCACGAGCAGGATCAGAGCGAGGCTCGACGCAAGTACGTACGTGCTGCGTTCCGCCGATTCCGGAATCCATTGCTGGAGCCAACGCTTGAAGAACGGACGCGCCATCACGCTGTGCTGCACGGCGAAGATCGCCAGCAACACTGCGTCTACGGCCAGCGCAGTCAGCAGCGGTGCGCTCGGTTCGGAATCGATCGACTTCGGTACGAAGAGATTGCCGACGAATCCGATGGTGTAGAGAAATGTCGCGAGAAACACGCAGTAGCTCGCGACACCGTAGATCAGAATGCTCAGTCTTTTCATCGAACCAATTCTCTGCTGATGTGGTGCGAGAGAGTTTGCGTGCGCCGGCTTTACAGGTCCTGACCCAGCCATGATCATTTCGTGATCTTGCGTGAGCACTGGGGTACCGCGGCGTGAACGACGGCGGGCCAGGCATCATCCGATTCGGCGATTGCGAGCTCGACCTGGCGGCCCGGGAGTTGCGTCGTGGTGGGCGTCCGGTCACGGCACAACCCAAAGTGCTCGAGCTGATTGCCTATCTGATCGACCATCGCGACCGCGCCATCGGCAAGAACGAACTTCAGGAAGCCATCTGGCCCGGCGTAATCGTCAATGAAACCTCACTGACTCAGGCGATACGCAAGGCGAGACGCGCGCTGGGCGACGACGCCGAGCACCAGTCGATCATTCGCACCGTTCACGGCCACGGCTATCGATTCGTCGCGGACATCACCGGATCGACGGCGGCTTCCGACGCCCCGACGTTCGTCGATCACGCCGATGAAAAGCGCCCGACGATCGCCGTCCTTCCGTTCGTGAACCTGTCGGGCGACGCGGCTCAGGAGTACTTCTCCGATGCCATCACCGTGGACATCATCACGCGTCTGTCGAAGCATCGTGGACTCGTCGTCCTGGCCCGCAACACAACATTCGGCTACAAGGCTTCCCCGATCGATGTGCGGAAACTCGCCCGCGAGCTGGGCGCCAGCTACGTCGTCGAAGGCACTGTGCGTAAGGCGGCGAACCGCATCCGTGTCACGGCGCAGCTGGTCGATGGCTCGTCCGGTAATCATCTCTGGGCCGAGCGCTACGATCGCGACCTCGAGGACGTCTTCGAGGTGCAGGACGACATCACGGACATGATCGTTGCGCGCCTCGAGCCGGAGATCTCGTCTGCCGAGCGACAAAAGGTGGCCCGCGCGGCCCGCGCCGACCTGCAGGCATGGGACTGCTTCCATCTCGGGGTCGCTCATTTCTTCAAGTTCACCGCAGCCGACAATCGCACCGCGCAGCAGCTGTTGAACCGCGCGCGTGAGCTGGATGCGCAGTTCGGCGAGGCGCATGCGTGGTGGGCGTATGCGGTGGTGTTGGGGATGGTCTACTGGGAGACGGCGCCGTCGCAGGCACTGCTCGATGAGGCATTGGAGGCCACGCAGCGCGCGCTTCAGATCGACGACCAGAATGCGGTGTTCTATGCGCTCAAGGCGCGCGTGCAGCTTGCACGTGGCGAGTACGACAGCGCGCAACGCGAAAACGAGATCGCGATTCGCATGAATCCCACGCTCGCGGCCGCGCATTGCGGGCTCGGTGACACGTTGGCCTATCAGGGGCGCTACGAGGCTGCCGTCTCAGCGTTCGAACGCGCCATCGACATGAGTCCGAACGATCCGCAACGCTGGGCATTTCTGTCTTATGGCGCGCTTGCCCTGATTTTCAAGCGCGACTTCGCAGTTGCCCTGGAGTGGGCTGAGCGCGCCATGGAAATTCCGAACTGCCAGTATTGGGCACAGGCACACCGTGCCGTGGCGCTTGCGTATCTGGATCGCTACGACGATGCGAAGGAAGCCGTGGCGGCGCTGTTGCGGGATGCACCGGGCTTCAGCTGCGCGTTCGCAGCCGAGAAGTTGTTTTTCGTGAAAGATGCCGAACAACGCGATCTCTACATCGCTGGCCTGCGCCGCGCCGGACTGGCGGATAGCTAGCACCGCCGGATACGCCGGGCCTTGTCACTCGGTTTACCCTTCGTGCATCCTCCCTGCGGCCTGAACCGGCCGCCGTCTTAACAGGAGCAGTCAGTGACCTACGAATGCTTTGAAGTGACTATCGATGCCAATGTCGCACACGTCGAGATGTGTCGACCAGAGAAGCGCAACAGCATGATTCCGGCGTTCTGGGACGAGCTGCCCGCAATCGTTCGCGACATCGATGCCAATGCGCGTGCGCGCGTGATCGTGATTTCTTCGCGTGGACCGCACTTTTCTTCCGGGCTCGATGTGTCGGCGTTCCAGCGCGATCCGCCGGCGATGAGCGACGAAGCGCGCGCTCAGTCGCGCATTCGTGCGGGCGCTGCTTTCTATGAGAACGTGCTGCACATGCAGCAGAGCTTCAATTGCCTCGAGTCGGCACGGGTGCCCGTGCTCGCGGCGGTTCAGGGTGGCGCGATCGGTGG
This sequence comes from Pseudomonadales bacterium, assembly GCA_041620035.1. Classification (GTDB taxonomy): domain Bacteria; phylum Pseudomonadota; class Gammaproteobacteria; order Pseudomonadales; family Azotimanducaceae; genus SZUA-521. The sequence goes on along the minus strand of JBFKCZ010000082.1, from coordinate 792 downwards.
TGGTGTCGACCTGTGCACGGCGTGTGACATGCGCTACGCGAGTGCCGATGCGTTCTTCACGATTCATGAGATCAACATCGGCATGACGGCCGACGTGGGCACGTTCCCGCGCCTGGTGAAGCTGATCCCCGAAGGCATCGTGCGCGAACTCGCGTATACGGGCCGGCGCATGCCCGCTGAAGAGGCCAAGGCGGTGGGACTGGTCAACCGCGTGTATCCCGATCATGCGGCGTTGCTCGATGGCGTGATGGCGATTGCGAAAGAAATCGCCAGCAAGGCGCCGCTCGCCGTGTACGGCTCGAAGCGCATGATCAACTACGCACGTGATCACAGCACCGCCGATGGGCTCGACTACATCGGCATCTGGAACGCGAGCATGCTCAAAAGCGAAGAGATCCGGGAGGCCTTCGACGCCAACGCGAATCGCCGTCCCGGGCGCTTCGTCGACCTGCCGCCCAAGCGGTGACCGAGTCGACCTCAGATGCCGCCTTCGACCTGGCGAGTGTCGATGCCGTACTCGGTACGGCCCGCTCGGTACGCCGCAATCTCGATTTCGAGCGGCCGGTTTCGCGTGAGCTGCTGCTCGACTGCATAGAGCTGGCGATTCAGGCGCCCACCGGGGCCGGCGGCGAGGCATGGCGCTTCGTGGTAGTGACGGAATCAGAGCCGAAGCGCGAACTCGCGGCGCTGTACGAAGCGGTGCTGCTCGACTTCCAGCGCAGTCGTGGCATCACGATCAAGCCCACACAGCGAGCCCTGGTCGACAAGCTGCACGAGATCCCCGCGATGATC
>JBFKCZ010000081.1:0-8644 GCA_041620035.1 Pseudomonadales bacterium | reverse complement strand
TCGCGTCATCGTCGAACTCTTCCTGAGATGGGTTGTACTTTACCATTCGTCGCCGATGTGCCCGGTTCCCGTGATAGTTTGGCCGCCATGAATACCCCCGCACACAACAGCGCCGACCTGTTCACCAAGCTCGCCTATGGGTTCGGTGCGGTAGCGAATGGCGCCAAGAGCAACGGCTTCAACTACCTGCTGCTCTTCTTCTACAGCCAGGTGATCGGCCTGCCCGCCGATTGGGTCTCCTACGGCATCTTCATCGCCCTCGTGTTCGACGCGGTCTCCGATCCGGCGGTTGGCTACATTTCCGACAACTTCCGCTCGCGTTGGGGGCGCCGTCACCCCTTCATGTATGTATCCGGCCTGCCGGTGGCGCTCGCGTACTACTTTCTCTGGTCGCCGCCCGAGATGAGTCAGGAGAGTTTGATCGTCTACTTCGTTGGCATGGCCGTGCTGATTCGCACCGCGATCACGTTCTACGAGGTACCCGCCACTGCGCTCGTGGCGGAGCTCACCGAAGATTACGACCAGCGCACCGCGTTCATGAGCTTCCGCTACTTCTTCGGCTGGTGGGGCGGCTTGACGATGGCAGTGCTCGCCTACCTCGTGTTCCTGCCGGAAGACAAAGGCGGCATGCAGTACGTGGAGGGCTGGCGGAACTACGGTCTCGCGGCGTCGATCATGATCTTCGTGTCGATCTATGTGTCCGCCCTCGGTACGCACCGGCACATTCCCTACCTGCATCAGCCGCGTGAGCGGCGCAAGGACGACGTGCCGTTCAGCGTACGGCGTGGATTACGCGAGGTCATCGAGTCGATATCGAACCGCTCCTTTCTCGTGTTGTTCGTTGCCGCCCTGTTCGGTGCCGTTGCCGCCGGACTTTCCACCGCGCTCAGCATCTACTTCACACGCCACTTCTGGCAGTTCACCACCGAGCAGATCGGTTACATGCAGTTTCCGTACTTCGCGTCGGCATTCGTGGCCTTGTTCATCGCACCCTGGGCGACTCGACGTTTCGGCAAGAAGTACGCGGCCGTCGGCATCACTATCATCGCGGTGGTGATGTCGCCGCTGCCCTACATCCTGCGCATGGCGGGATGGTTCCCGGAGAACGGCACGGAGGTGCTGTTCTGGACGGTGCTGAGTTTCAATGCACTCGAGGTCACTCTGGTGATCACCTCCGCGATTCTCATTTCCGCAATGATCGCCGACGTCGTCGAAGACAGCGAAGTGACGACCGGCCGCCGATCCGAAGGCATCTTCTTCGCGGCAAACTCCTTCGCGCAGAAGGCGGTGAACGGTCTCGGTGTGATCGCTGCCGGGCAGATTCTCGCGATCGTCCAGTTCCCGACGAAGGCGGGGCTCGGTGAGGTGTCCACCGAGACGCTCTACGAACTCACGAGCATCTACATCCCGGCGCTCTGGGGCTTCTATCTCGTTACGATCGTCATGCTCTGCTTCTACGGCATCAGCCGTGGCGGCCACGTGGCGAACCTCGAGCGGCTCGCAACCTCGCGCCGGCAAGCCCGGGCGCCTTGACCTCGATCGGGACGTTTCAAGTGGCGCAAACACGTCTGATCGCGCTCGACATCGACGGCACGTTGATCGACCCGGGTATGGGGCATGAAGCGTTGCCTGCCGCTGCGATCGCCGATGCCGTTTCCCGGTTGGTCGCGGCCGGCATCACCGTAGTGCTTGCCAGCGGTCGTATGTATCCCGGCACCGCGCGTGTTGCGCGGCACCTTGGTCTCACTTCGCCGCTCATCTGCCAGCAGGGTGCAAGCATCCATCGTGCCGACGGCAGCCTGGCCCAGGCATTCGCCATCGACGCCGAAATCGCGCACGAGCTGGTGGAGTTCGCCGAGGCCAACCAGTGGCCATTCGCGTGGTTCGATGCGGAGCGGTACCTCGCGTCGCATCCAAATGAAGCGTCCGACGAGTTCGGGCGGGTATCCGGTGTCGAGCCGGAGTACCGTCCCGACGCCCACCGCCAAGGCGTGATCCCCACCGGTGTCGACATCATCAGCACGGCGGCGGCAGCCAATCGCGTGCACCGCGAACTCGACGCCCGCTACGGCGATCGGGTGCACCTGCTCGACTTTCCGTCGGTGACGGCGGCGCACGCACCCGAAGCTTCCAAGGGCAACGCGCTTGCGCTCCTGGCGCGAGACCTCGGCATCGAACGGCACGAGGTGATCGCGATCGGCGATAGCGTCAACGATGTCTCCATGTTGAGCTGGGCGGGCCGCGGCGTGGCCATGCCTCATTGCGATCACTACGCCCGAGCGGCCGCCGACGAGATCCTGGGCGGCACCGGCGTGTCGGGTCTGGTGCCACTGTTGCGAGAAGTACTGCGCGACGCCGGCGGTTAGAACCCATCTTTCGAATCGCGCGCGATGGTGGGTGGAATTCGGAGACGCGCCGGTAACTATCCCCGGAGCTCTGCGTCCCATAGGGCGACTCGACCTTTTCACGTAGCTCCGGGGATAGTCACCGGATCTGGTCTCCGAATTCCTCGCCCGATCCCTACGAGACAGGCTACGCGCGCTCCCGGTACAACGATTCCGGCCGTGCAGGTTCATTCGACGTTCGTGCCTCGCGAATGCACTGGGCCAGAACGGGAATGCCTTCGCGAATCGCGATGTCGGGCACATGGCCGAACGCCAGACGCAGGAACGGCGCATCTTCGTTGTCCACCTGAAACGATCGCCCGCGCGCGTAGCGAAAACCGCGCTCATCGGCAAGCGTCTGCAGCTTGTCGCGGTCGACATCGTCGGGAAAACGCATCCACAGGAACAGGCCCCCCGCCGGCGCGGACCAGCGGCATTGATCGGCTAGGTGAGCATCCAGCATGTGGAGCAGCAGATCCCGCTTGCCGTTGAGCGCTGCGTTCTGCTCGTCGCAGTGCTGCCACAGTCCGCCGTCGAGATACTCTGCGACGATGGACGCGGCGAGGGTGTTGCTGCCCGCATCGTGCCGCCGATTGAGAATGCGGCGGAAGAGTTTTGGCGGCGCCATGAAGTACCCGAGTCGCACGCCGGGCGCGAAGATCTTCGACAGCGAACAGAGGTAGACCTGATTTTCGTAGTCGTCGAGCGCGTAGAACGCGGGCGGCTTCTCACCGTCGTAATGCACGTCGCCGTAGCAGTTGTCTTCCACGAGGATCACGTCGAACCGCTTGGCGAGAGCGAGGATCGACTCGCGTCGCGATCGCGGCATCACGGTGCCCGTCGGGTTCTGATACGTGGCCTCGGTGTAGATGAAGCGCGGCGGCGTCCCCTGACGCTCGAGGTCCGTCAGGGCGCGTTCGAGCGCCTCGGCGCTCATGCCATGTTCGTCGATCGGAAGCCCCACCATCCGGATGCCGAGATCCCGATACGTCGATATCGTGCCGGGATACGTGAACTCCTCGGTGATCACGATGTTGTCGTCGCGGCCGATGAGCGCTTCGGCGACGAGCGTCACCGCCTGCATCGACCCGTTGGTGAGTGAAATCCGATCCGCAGAGACGCTGACCCCTTCGCGATCCGACTCGCGTTGGGCCATGAGCTTGCGCAGCCGTTCGTGGCCGAGCTCGCCCGGATACGTCGTCAGCAGCTCGTAGTCGCGCTCGATGGCCCGGGTGGCCGCCTGCTGGAAGGCCATCAGGGGAAAAGTTTCCGGGTTCGTGCGTCCCACGGCGAAGTCATAGATCATGTTCGTCCCTCCCGAGCTTGAGCATATCGTGCCGGTTGCGGTTAGGCTTGCGGTAGAGCGGCGAGGGAGGGCGTCGTGATCGATCTCTACACCTGGGCCACGCCGAATGGCCGCAAGATCTCGATCGCCCTCGAGGAGCTGTCGCTCCCATACACCGTGCACGCGGTCGATATCACGAGCGGCGCCCAATTCGCCGCGGACTTCCTCGCGATCAGCCCCAACAACAAGATTCCGGCCATCGTCGATCGCGAGAGCTCGCGATCGTTGATGGAGTCGGGGGCCATCCTCTTATACCTCGCCGACAAGACCGGACGTCTGAAAGGAGAGGATCCCTGGACGACGCTCGAGTGGCTGATGCTGCAGATGGCGAGCGTCGGACCGGTGTTGGGCCAGGCGCACCACTTCCTGCGCTTCAATCCGGGCAAGGCGCCGTATGCGGAAACGAGATTCAAGGAGGAGGCCGCGAGACTGTACGGGGTGCTCGATACTCGACTTCGTGATCACGAATACCTGGCCGGTTCGTATTCCATTGCCGACATCGCGACCTGGCCCTGGATCTCGCGGTACGAGTGGCACCAGATGGATCTCGAGGCGTTCCCGCACCTCGAGCGCTGGTACCTGTCGATCGCCGACCGTCCGGCCGTGCAGCGCGGCTATGACGTGCCGATGAAGGTGTCCGACATTCCCAGACCCTGACCCAATCACCGAAAAAGGTGCACGAAATGACCGTGACCGGCCGGTTCTACCCGCACTACGTCCTCGGCGTACTCGTGCTGGTCTACATCTTCAATTTCATCGATCGCAACATCCTGTCGATTCTCGCAGAGGACATCAAAGCCGATCTCGGTGTGACCGATGCACAGATGGGGTTTCTCTATGGCACGGTGTTCGCCGTGTTCTACGCGGTGTTCGGCATTCCGCTGGCGCGCTTCGCCGATGTCTGGAAGCGGCGCAGTCTGATCTCGCTGGGCTTGGGTTTCTGGAGTCTGATGACCGCGCTGTCGGGGCTCGCCCGCTCGTTCACCGTACTCGCGCTCTGTCGGGTCGGCGTGGGCATCGGCGAAGCCAGCGCCTCACCCAGTGCGTACTCGATGCTCGCGGATTACTACCCGCCACGGCGCCGGGCCACCGTGATCGCGATCTACGCTTCGGGCGTATACATCGGTGCCGGCATCGGCATTTTCCTGGGCGGCTACATTCTCGATGCCTGGGCGCAGGCCTACCCGGTCGATGCACCGTTCGGTCTCAAGGGCTGGCAAGTGGCGTTCATGGTGGTGGGCCTGCCGGGGATCTTGATGGCGCTTTGGGTGCGCACCTTGCGCGAACCGGTTCGCGGCATCAGCGAAGGACTGGTGGGTCCGGACCACCCCACACCGTTTCGATTGCTGGGTGGTGAACTGCTGGCGGTGATACCGCCCTTCAATCTGATCAGCCTGCGCGGGAGTACACGCGCGTTGCGGGTGAACGCGATGGCGGCGGTCGCGATCGTGCTGGGTGCATGGCTGCTCGTGCTGCTGACCGGCAGCGTCGCGCAGTGGATTACCACGGCCGTCGGCGTCTACGTGACGTTTTCCTGGGCCCAGTCCCTGAAGATCCGCGACCCCGTCGCGCACCACATGATGTTCGGCTCGAAGGCGTTCGTGTACACCATGCTGGCGTTTCCCCTGACGGCGTTCGTCGGCTACGGGGCCGGCTTCTGGATTGCGCCGTTACTGCTGCGTGTACACGACGTGAGCGCCACCGACGTCGGGTTGTATCTCGGGCTCGGTGCGGCGTTCGGTGGTTTCATCGGCATCACGCTCGGCGGGATCCTCGCGGATCATCTCAAACAGCGCTTTCCGAGTGGCCGCCTGGTCGTCGGATTCATTTCGATTGCGACCACGGTTCCCCTCCTTCTACTGCTGCTCTACACCGACAGCCTCGCCACGGCCTTCTGGCTCAACTTCCTGCTGACCATCGCATCGTCATGCGGTGGCGGCGTGCCGCCGAGCACCGCCGCCGATCTCGTCATGCCGCGCATGCGCGCGATCGCGGGGGCGTACTACATCCTGATGAACACGTTCATTGGACTCGCGCTCGGGCCCTACGCCATGGGTGAGCTGTCCGACGTACTTCAGGCGGGCGGCATGAGCAGCGCCGACTCACTGCGTTTTGCCATTGCCATATCGATGCTGACTCTGATCGCGGCTTTGTACTTCATGTGGCTCGCGCATCGACACCTGCCGAAGGACGAATCGAGCCGGCTCGAACGTGCCCGCGCACTGGGTGAGGTGGTGCCCACGGCCACGGCATCGAGTGCTTAGCGCAGAACTAACATTGGGCTAAAGCAATGCGTGTGGGAGGTCGCCGGTACTTGCGCGACACCTATACTGCAACGATACGGCTCGAATCCACGCTGCATGCTCCGAGTCCTGGACAACATTTCACGTGCCTGGGCTGCGATGACTGCTCGGTCCACGGTGGCGAACGAGCATACCGACCGCGAAACACGCCTGATGGCGGTGATCAATTCGGCACTCGATGCGATCGTGGGGATGGATGCGGACGGCAGGGTCACCGACTGGAACCATCATGCCGAGGCGATGTTCGGCTATGCCCGCGCAGAGATCGTTGGCCGAGCCCTCTCGGTCGCGATCGTTCCCGAACGCTTTCGAGCCGCGCACGAACAAGGCTTGCGTCGGTTCCTCGATACCGGTGCAGGTAATGTCGTCAACCGTCGCGTCGAGATCACGGCGCTGCACCGCGACGGTCATGAATTTCCCGTCGAACTGACGGTATCGCCAATGCGCATCGGCGGGGCAACGAGCTTCACCGCGTTCGTCCGCGACATCACCGAGCGGCGCCGCCTCGAGGAGCAGGCTCTGCAGATGGAGACGCTCCGGGCCGTGGGCCGGCTCGCCGGTGGAATCGCGCATGATTTCAACAATCTCCTGACCGCAATTCACGGGTGTACGGATTTGCTCGACGACTCACTCGATCCGTCGAGCCGAGCGCGTACCGAGGTTGCGATCATTCGCGATGCGGCTCGTCGCGGTGCCGAACTCACTCGACAGCTGCTTGCATACAGCCGCAATCAGGTGCTCAAACCGATCGTGCTGGACGTGGCGCGGATGGTGACGGACATGGCGCCGTTGTTGCGACGGCTGGCGGGCGAGAGCCGCACCGTGGAATTGAGTCTGCGCCCCGATCCGCTCGCCGTACGCGTCGATCCGGGGCAGTTCGAGCAGGTGCTCGTGAACCTCGTGTTGAACGCGCGTGACGCCATGCCGGACGGTGGAAAGGTCACCATCGCGAGCGCTTGCGTAGAGCTCGGCGAATCCCGCGCTCAAGGCCACGTCATCGTGGAGGGTGGAAGCTACGTCGTGATTTCGGTGCGCGACACTGGTGTTGGCATGGACGACGATACAAAGGCGCATCTCTTCGAGCCCTTCTACACCACCAAGCCACCGGGCAAAGGTACAGGGCTCGGCCTTGCGACCGTGTACGGCATCGTGAAGCAGAGCGGGGGTTACATCGTCGCCGAGAGTACGCCGGGTAAGGGTGCCGAGTTCAGTGTGTATCTGCCACGTTGCGACGAAATGCCTGCCGTCGAACAGACTGCGGCGACCCCGGCGGCCTCACGAAGCCAGGCGCGTGAAACGATCCTGCTGGTGGAAGACGAGTCGACCGTGCGCGAGGTCAGCCGCAGGGGGTTGCAGGCGCGGGGCTATGACGTGATCGCGGTCGGCAGTGCCGCGGAAGCGTTGTCGCTCGTGGAGCGAGGCGAGCGGCCGGTTCATGCGCTGGTGAGCGACGTGTCGATGGAGGGAATGTCCGGACCGGAACTGGCCGCGCGGCTTCGGACCCGTATGCCCGACCTCGCCGTACTGCTGATGTCGGGCCTTCCGGACGAGTACGCGGTTGGCGATGCCGAGGTGCCCTTCGACTACCTGCAGAAACCGTTCACGTTCGAGCAGTTCGAGCGTCAGCTGCAGACTCAACTCGGGACTCGTTCCCCGCTTTCCTAGCCGCGGCTCAATCGAAACACCGCGACCGTGTCCTTCGCTTCCTCGGGCGTCGGAAAATCCGCGACGATCTCCGGGTAGTCGGGACGGTACTTGGCCACGTACGCATCGAGTACCGCTTGCCACCCCTCGACCACGGGTGTGGCGACGAGCGCGTAGGTGTTGTCGCCCAGGCGCATCTCGACCGGTGACTCCTCGCCGATCATCGCCACCCAGCCGCTCGCCTTGCTGCCGACCACATGCAGCTCACCGCTGTGTTCAACGACCCAGACGATCACCACGCGTGGCAGCGTGCCCGGCACCTTGAGCTTGATTTCATGCACGTCGGACGTATCGCTCCACTGAGCCGGCGTCGCTGCTGCGGTGCCGCCGATGAAGAACCCGGGCAGCGGTCCGATCGGTGCGACGAGTGCGACGACGACCGCCAGCGCGAGTACGACCAGCGCAACGATTTTCAATGCCTTCATCAGATGTTCCTCCTCAGGCGGCCCCAGGAATCGGGGCGCCCCTCAATGGTCGTGTTGTACGTTCTTGACTGGATCGATGCTTCCGGGACTCAGTGTACACTTGCTCACGTGGAAGCGGAGGATGACATGGCGGAAACCGACATTCAGGCTCTGGAGCGACAGATATTCGATCTCACCGCGAAGCTCACCGAACTGCGCAAAGCAGGTGGTGGTGACGTGGTGCCAAACTACGAGTTTCAGACGCAGAGCGGGCCGACCTCCCTGCTCGAGCTGTTCGCGGAACAGGACAAGCTGCTTGCGATTCACAACATGGGTCAGGGGTGTCGCTATTGCACGCTGTGGGCGGACGGATTCAATGGATTCCTGCCGCACCTCGAATCGGCGATGGGGGTAGTACTGCTGTCGAAGGACAGCCCTGAACAGCAGCGCCGGTTCGCCAACAGCAGGGGCTGGCGTTTCCGGCTCGCATCGCACGGCGGTGGT
>JBFKCZ010000080.1:0-8678 GCA_041620035.1 Pseudomonadales bacterium | reverse complement strand
CGACCAACAGATTGGTGGAGGTGCCGATGGTCGTCGCCATGCCGCCAATCACGGTCGCAAAGCCCATGGGCATCAGTACGCCCGCGGCCGACGTTCCGGTGCGCAGGCAGACGCCGACGAGAATGGGCAGAAGCAGTACGACGATCGGTGTGTTGTTGACGAAGGCGGACAGCACCGCGGCCATGATCAGCGTCGCGATGAGTGACAGAAACGGCAGCTTTCCCCACGCTGTGGCAAGCATTCGCCCGACCGGCTCCAGCGCGGCGGTCTGGACGAGACCCTGACCGATGACCATCAACGCGCATACCGCGATGAGCGCCTCGTGGCCGAATCCTTCGAAGAACCGCGCGGCGCGCATCGGCTCGCCGTCGATCATGAACGGAAAGACCGTGAACCCGACCGCGAGCACGACGACGAGCCCCATGCTCGTGATCTCGAGCGGCAGGTCGTCGCGGGAAAGGAGGTACAACGCGACCACCATCAGTACCAGGGCGGCGAGCGCGTGATCGTTGGGAAGATCGGGAAAGATCAGCACGAACGATGGACTCGGCGGCTCGGATTCAAACGGGTCTCCATTTCTTGCGGATGGACGCCCTGGTTCGTCGGGCCAGCCATCACCGGTTCCCTACGATAGATGCGGCCAGGCGTTATTTCAAAAAGCACATTGGCTTGCCCTGGAGCGGGCGCTGTGTTTGCATCGCGCCGCATCAATCGGGCTGGAGTCGTCATTGGTGCCGCGGGTTACGCCAGCTGTTTGGGCGATCTGGGCACATCTTCTGGTTGGACTGGTTTGCGCCCCCGGGCTGCTGTATCTGGAGACGTCCGCGGACACGAGAGTGTTCTACGGCGACAACGTCCACCACCAGGACCTGAAGAACTTCGAAGCTAAGTTCCAGCAGAACAACAACATTCTGTTGCTGCTGCGGATGGGCGATGAGCCCCTGACCCGATCCGACTCCCTGGTCACTACGATTCGTGCAGCAACCGCTGCAGCCTGGCGGCTGCCGTACGTGCTGCGTGTCGAGTCACTTGCGACCCACCCGCACGTGATCGCGAGCGAAACTGCTTTCGAACTCAAACCCGTGCTCGACGTCGTGTGCCCCGATCGGTGCAGCGCGGAGCGCGAGGACTTGTTACGTGATCCCGTCCTCGCAGGTCGGTTGATATCGCGCGACCTGACCACGGCGGGCATTTACCTTGCGTTCGACCTGCCGTTCGCCTCACCGACGGCGATCCAGGAAATCACCGATGCGGTTCGCACCTTCGCACAGCAGCTGCGTGAAGACGTGCCCGGCATGGCGGTGGAGTTCGTCGGCAGCGTGACGATGATGGATGCCTTCAACGAAGCCGCCGAACGCGATGCGGGTTTGCTGGTGCCACTGGTGCTTGTGGTGATGTCCCTGGTTCTCGTGGTGGTGCTCGGCGAGCCGAAGCTAGTGGGTGTATTGCTCGCCACAGGTGCCTACGGTGCCATCGTCTGCATGGGCATCGCCGGCTGGCTCGGTATTCAGGTCAATGCCGCGACGTCGATCGCCGGCGTCATCGTCATCACGCTCACCGTCGCGAGCGGCCTGCACCTGATCATCACCTTCCTGAGGCAGCGGTTGCGGGCGGATGTGCCGGCTAACGTTGCGGTGCAGATCGCGGTCGACCTCAACTGGCGACCGACGTTGCTGACCGGAGCGACGACGATGCTGGGGCTGCTGTCGATGAATTTCGCGGACTCGCCCCCCTTGGGGCAACTCGGCAACCTGGTTTCGGTGGGTCTGGTGGCCAGCACGTCGGCCTTGCTGCTCGTCGTGCCGACGGTGCTCAAGCGAATGCGCAAGATCAGGACACTGCCGACAAGCACCCTGGTGCCTGCGGCGAGCCGGTGGGTGGCCAATCGTCCAGGTAACACCATGATGGTGCTCGTGCTGGTCGCGATCGTCGGGGCGATCGCGGGCCTCTCGCGCATCTCGCTCAACGACGATTTCGTGCGCTACTTCGATTCGACGTTCGAGTTCCGGCGTGGCGCCGAGTTCGCCCAGACTCATCTCGGGGGTCCCAATTACGTCGACATCGAGATACGCGCGAATACCCCGAATGGAATCTATGAGCCGGAGTATGTGGCGGTCGTCGCTGATCTCGCCGCCTGGCTGCGCGACCAACCCCTCGTGGCGAATGCGGTATCCGTAGCCGACGTCATCGGCGATCTCGCGGAGGCTTTCACCGGCGACGCCACCGTGGATCGTCTTTCGAGCGGCGAGATCGCGCAGTTCGTTTTGACGTACGAACTGTCGCTCACGGCCGGGCAGGACCTGGAGGACTTTCTCGACAAGACGCGAAGCACTACGCGGCTGTCGACGTTGCTGTCGGGCGGGGATTCGCAGGCCGTCATGGCACTCGAATCGCAGATATACGACTGGTTCGAACGACACAGCCCACCGGAGTACGAGGTGGTCGTGACCGGAATCAACATTCCTGTGGCGCATACTTCGATCCTAAACGCGAAAGCCATGCTCAAGGGCCTGCTCGGGTCGCTCGTGATCATCGCGCTGGGACTCGGCATCTACTTCGGTAGCGTACGAATCGTCTTCCTCACGCTACCGGCGATCTTTCTTCCCATCGCCATGGGTTTTGGCCTGTGGGGCTGGCTCGTTGGCGAGATCGGGCTCGCGTCTTCGGTCATTGCTGCAATCACGATCGGCATCATCATCGACGACGCCATTCACATCATCTACCGGTACCGGCATGCGCGTGCGTCCCTGGGTGAGACGCCGTCGATGGCGGCCAGTGCGACGATCGGAACAGTGGGTACGGCAATCATTGCCACGTCGATTGCGCTCGCGGCCGGTTTCCTGGTGCTCGGGTTGTCGGGCTTCGAAATCAACCGAACGATGGGGCTCTGCACGACATTCATCGTCATCAGCGGCCTCCTGGTACATCTGCTTCTGATGCCGAAGGTGCTGGTGTGGATCGACGACCAGCCACGTCGCGAACTGCCGTGATGGTGTAGCGGGCCCGTGTTGCAATTGCCCCAACCATCACTATCATTACGCGATCGAATTCAGTGCGATGTTCCGATGCAAGCATTCCATCGGCAAGCGACGGGCACCGGCCAGCTCACTACGGAGCCGGCCGCCTGACGTTGCGCTGAATCGGCAACACACAGGAGAGGCGGCCACCAGTTCGTTCAGGTCGCCCAACCGCTAGCAACCCCGGAAGGCGACCGCCAACGGGGTTTTTCGTTTTTGGAGGAATTGAAATGTCGGCCATGGAACGCAGCGGCGAGCTCGATCCGGAAGATTCGCTCTACCGCATCCGTCACAGCCTCGCGCACGTATTGGCGCAAGCGGTACTCGAACTGCGGCCGGGTTCGACCCTGGGATTCGGACCTCCCATCAAGGACGGCTTTTACTACGACTTCATCCTGTCCGAACCGCTCACCGAAGCCGATTTCCCGGAAATCGAGCGGCGCATGAAGAAGATCCTGAAAAAGGGCCAGCGGTTCGATCAGGAGGAGCTCGCAACGGTCGACGCGTTGGCCCGGCTGGACGAGATGAACGAACCCTACAAGCGCGAGTACGCAGTCGAGCTCATCGAAAAGCAGGGGCTCAGCGGCCTTTCGTTCTACCGGAACGGACCGTTCCTCGACATGTGTGAGGGACCACATGTCCATACGACCAAGGAGATACCGCGCGATGCGTTCAAGCTCCGCAGCGTTGCGGGCGCGTATTGGCGTGGCGATTCCGACAACGTGATGATGACGCGGATCTATGCGTGGGCGTTCAAGTCCAAAGAGGAACTCGATGAGCACGTGAAGCGCTACGCGGAGGCGCTCGCGCGCGACCACAAGAAACTCGGTCGCGAGCTGAACATCTATCACATCGACAACGACATCGGTAAGGGGCTACCGCTTTGGTTGCCGAATGGCACGATCATTCGTGACGAGTTGGAGAAGCTGGCGAAGGAGCTGGAGTTCAAAGCCGGCTACGTGCGCGTCGCCACGCCACATCTGGCGAAACGCGACTTGTACTACACCTCAGGACACCTGCCGTACTACGCAGACGGTATGTATCCGCCCATGGAGATCACGGAACGTTCCGAAGACGGCAGCGACGCGGTGAAAGAAGCATACGTGCTGCGGCCCATGAACTGTCCCCACCATCACAAAGTGTACGCGGCCCGCCCCAAGAGCTATCGCGACCTCCCACTGCGTCTGGCCGAGTACGGTCAGGTGTACAGACTCGAGGATTCCGGCGCGGTCGGGGGGCTCATGCGGGTGCGAGGCATGTGCATGAACGATGCCCACATCTACGTCACTCCCGAACAGGTCAAGAGCGAATTCAAGGCCGTGATGGCGATGTACGACGAGGCCTACCGGATCCTCGGGCTCGAAAGCTACGCCGTGCGTCTGTCGCGCTGGGATCCGGAGGATCCCAAAGGCAAGGAAAAATACATCGACGATCCGGTTGCCTGGGAGCGGTGCGAGGCCATCCTCGCCGAGGTGTTGAGCGAGCGTGGTGTGAACTACTACGAGGGCAAGGGTGAGGCTGCGTTCTACGGCCCCAAGATCGACATCCAGTTCCCAACGGTGACCGGTCGGGACGAGACGGTGAGCACGATTCAGCTCGACTTCGCGCAACCGAAGCGCCTCGGCCTCACTTATGTCGGCCCGGACGGTGCCGAGCACACGCCGTACTGCATCCATCGCGCTCCCTTCAGTACGCATGAGCGCATGGTGGCATTCCTGATCGAACACTACGGCGGCGCGTTCCCCACCTGGCTCGCGCCGGTGCAGGTACAGGTCATAACCGTTTCAGATCAGTTCGAGGCATACGGTCAGCAGATCGTTGCGCGTCTGCGCGGTCAGATGATTCGTGCGGAAATGGCGCCGCAGAGCGAGACGGTCGGTAAGAAGATTCGCGAAGGTACGACGGCCAAGATCCCGAACCTGCTCGTGGTCGGCGAGAAAGAGCAGGCCGATGGAACGGTCACGCTGCGCCGGTACGGTCAGAGCGAACAGCACACCTTATCGCTCGACGCGTTCGAGGGTGCGCTGCGCAAGACGATCGCGGATCGGGCGTTGCAGTTCGAGTTGCCGTAGCGGAATCGGCTACTGTGGGAGCGCCCTTGGGCGCGAACGGATTCGCCATTGTAGGAGCGACCCTCGGTCGCGAAGGGAATCGCGAGCCCGGCTCGCTCCTACACCTCTAGCGTCAGTCGCGCCTACTGCACCGCGCTGACGGGCTGTCCGACGCCGACGCTGGCGATCTGATGGGTCATGCTGATCAGATCGAGCAGCACGCGGCTGCTCTCGGCCAGCACTGCATCGTCGTCCTTGGCGTGAGGGGTTTCGCCGGCTTCGAGGGCTTCGTCCTCTGCCTCGATTTCCGCATCGAGCGCGTCGAGCGAGGTTAGCAGGGGTTGTCCCTTGGCCGACCGCAGCTCGTTCTCGAGTGCCAGGCGCCAGGCGTCCTCGTCGGCCTTTTCCTTGCGCCGCGCGGCTTCGTTGAGCGACAGCATCGTCCGGCTGCGCGCCTCACGGCTCTTCTCCGCCAGCGCGTTGAGATACTTGAAGTCGGGATCGTTTGCGACGCGTGCGGCGTGTTTGGCACGCAGCGATTCGATCAGGGGCTCGATCTGATCCGAGCGCGGGTACACGACCGGGTTGATCACATCCCACGGCAACGCATCGTCCAGGGAGCTCTCGCCGATGCGGTCGGTGTCGTAGATCTCCGGAATCGAGATGTCGGGCAGCACGCCCTGATGTTGCGTGCTTTGGCCGGATACGCGGTAGAACTTCGCCTGGGTGATCTTGAGCTGGCCGCGCTTCAACGGGATGAGCGTCTGCACCGTGCCTTTGCCGAACGTCTGGCTGCCGATGATGATGCCACGCTGATAGTCCTGGATCGCGCCGGCGAAAATCTCCGATGCCGATGCCGAAAGACGGTTCACGACGATCGCGAGTGGGCCGTCCCATGCGATGTCGTCGTCGGTATCGGCGAACACGTTGGGTCGCTTGCGCGCCTGTTTGACCTGTACCGTCGGCCCCGACCGGATGAAGAGGCCGGTCAGTGCGTCGGCTTCCTGCAGCGAGCCACCGCCGTTGTTGCGCAGATCGATGACGAGGCCTTCCATGCCTTCGGCCTTGAGTTCCGCGATGAGCCTGGCGACGTCGCGGGTGGTGCTCTTGAAGTCCTCCACTCCCGCTTGAGCCGCCTGGAAGTCTGCATAGAAGGTGGGCACTTCGATCACGCCGATGCGATGGGTGACGCCGCCTTCTTCGAAGGTGAGCAGGCGCTTCTGTGCCGACTGGTCTTCGAGTTCGATGGTGTTGCGGACGATGGAGATCACCTTGCGCTTGAGTTCGTTGCCATCGGCTGGAACGATCTCGAGCCGCACGACCGAGTCCTTCGGGCCGCGAATCAGTTCCACGACGTCGTCGAGACGCCAGCCGACGACATCGATCAGCTTGCCGGTTTCCCCCTGGCCCACACTGATGATGCGATCCGACGGCTTCACAGCTCCGCTCTTGTCGGCGGGGCCGGCGGTGACCAGGCGCACGATTTCCGTGTAGTCGTCTTCCGTGCGCAACACGGCGCCGATGCCTTCGAGCGACAGCGACATGTTGATGTTGAAATTCTCGGAAGTCCGCGGCGACAGATACTGCGTGTGCGGATCGTAGGTGGCGGCGTAGGCGTTCACGTAGAGCTGAAACGCGTCTTCGCTGTTGGTCTGCAACGTCTGCTTCAGACGGTTCTTGTACCGTTTGGTGAGCAGCTCGCGAATCTCGGTGAGTTCCTTGCCATTCAGTTTCATGCCGAGCACCGCACCCTTCAGGCGCTTGGTCCAGAGGTCGTCGAGTTCGGCACGGGTTGCGGGCCACGGCACCTTCTTGCGCTCGATCTCCATGCCCTCATCGATCGTGAAGTCCATGCTGTCGAGCCCTTTGTCGAGCTCGCTCAGCAGGAACTCCAGCCGCTCGACGAGCCGAGCCTGGAAACGATTGAAGATCACGAAAGCCGGCTCGAGGTCGCCGCGCTTGAGCGCATCGTCGAGTCCGTAACGGTACTTCTCTACCGCCTGGACGTCGGCGGCGAGAAAGTAGGCGCGCGCTGGGTCGAGGGCGTCGAGATATTTGTCGAACATCGCGCTCGAAGCGCTGTCGTCGAGAGGCTTCTGCAGGAAGTGGTTGTAGCGCAGCTGCTCGACGATGCTCAGGCTCGTGCCGGGGTGTACGTCCATCGGCGCAAGACTGTCCAGCTGGGTGCCGGAAAAGGCGATCTGGTTGGAGGCCTTGCTGGCCGCGGCGGTCGTGTCCGCGTGAAGGGCAGCGGTCGAAATGAGGCCGAATAGGGCAAGCGCCGCGAAGCGCATGGCGCGGATGCCGCCGCGGAATGCGTCGCTAGGTCTCGATTCGACTGTGGTCATGGTCCGTCCCGGGTAGCAAGTCGTGTATTCTGACGTCCGTACCGCAGTCGGGTTCCCTATGTGGCGCGCTGCACGCATGGCGTGCCGGTGTCCCTTCCGAGTCCCCCTCGAGTTGCGGTCCAAGTGACGATCCCTTCGTGCTCCGCAGCGTACTTGAGGCCGTCGGAGCCGGTGTATCCGGTATGTAACGTGAAATACGTGAAATAGAGGTAAACCTTATGAGCAATCCCTTGGTGTCGCAAGTGGCGACTACGCGGGGCGTGTGGAAGTTCACCCGCGGCACCGCGGCGGCACTCGCACTGGCTGTCGGTCTCGTGGCCTGTCAGGACGCTTCGCCTCCGCCCCAGGCCGATGCGCCTGCGTCTCTGGACACCGACATCGCGCGGGCAAGCTACGGCCTCGGCTACAACATCGCCGGCAACGTCGAGAACCAGTACGGGGAGGCGATCGACCGAGCGGCCTTCCGCATGGGGCTCGATGAGGGCTTCGAGGGGGCGGAGATGCGCGTTGACGAATCTCAGGTGCTCGCCGGCATCACCGCGCTGAACGCCGCGCGGGAAACCGCCAGGCAATCCGCCGGTGCGGCGAATCTGAAGTCGGCGCAGGCGATGCTCGAAGCGAACGGCAAGCGCGACGGTGTGGTCACCCTCGACTCCGGTCTGCAGTACGAGATCCTCGTGGCCGGTACCGGGGCGAAGCCTCAGGCGACCGATCAGGTGGTGACCCATTACCACGGCACTCTGCCCGACGGCAGCGTGTTCGACAGCTCCGTAGAACGGGGCGAACCCGCGACGTTCCCGGTGAATGGCGTGATCAAGGGGTGGGTCGAGGCATTGCAGCTGATGCCGGTGGGTTCGAAGTGGAAACTGTTCATCCCGCCCGACCTCGCGTACGGCGAACGCGGTGCTGGCGGTCGCATCGGCCCCAACCAGGCGCTCGTCTTCGAAGTCGAACTCCTCGAGATCCTGCCGACGGAGTAGCGTTCCAGCGCTACTCGACGAGAATCCCCAGCGCGCGCAGGATCAGGAGCCCTTGCTCCGGATCCATGCGCACGTTGCTGAGGTCGGTCGTGCGCGGATCGAGGTTGTTGAACGTCGCCCCCCGCAGATCGATGCCCGCGAACGTCGCGCCGCGGGCATCGATGTTGTCGAGTGCGCAGCCCGACAGATCGGCGTCGTTGAACCGCGTGTTGCGGCAGATGGCGTGCACCAGTCGCGATCCCGACAGGTTACACGCGGTCAGGTTCGTCTCCGTCAGGTCGG
>JBFKCZ010000079.1:0-8713 GCA_041620035.1 Pseudomonadales bacterium | reverse complement strand
GCGAGGGATTGCGCCTTACGGGCCTCCCGCTGCAGTGCCATCATCATGCGGGGATCGCGGCTGTAGTCGCCCCCGAGCACCTTGAGCGCAACGTAGGGATCGCTGTCGCGCATTTCCTCTTTGCGCAGGTCCTTTGCCCGATACACCACCCCCATGCCACCGCGACCCAGCACGCCTTCGATCACGAACCGTTCGCGAACGACGGTGCCTGGGCTCAATTCGCCGCGGGGTGCCGCGGGCGCTGTTTCGCGGGCGACGATGCGCGTTGCGTCGTTGTCGGCGGCAGCGGAGCCGGACATCTTTGTCGCGTCGTCGTCGGCGTCTTGCATGGCGCTGTGCTCTTGCGCGTGGAACGGTGACAGGCATTCTTGCATGATCGCGCCTGCGTTTGACTTGATTCGGGGGCGATGAAATCCTTGCGCCGCTTTTTCGTCTTTATCGTAGAGAGCGTTCCAATGATCCCGGCGACCGCGAGGTACGCGCGAGGTGGCTGACAGTCGCCTCTCCGACGGCGCGTTGCCGGTCGACTATCGCCTCGATGATTACCGCATCGTGGCAGTGTTGGGTCAGGGCGGCTTTGGCGTCACCTACAAGGCCATCGATGAGCGCCTCGAGCGCATGGTCGCGCTCAAGGAGTACCTGCCGCGGCAATTCGCGGTGCGCGATTCGGACGCCACCGTACATGCGCGCTCGGATGCGGACGCCGAAACCTTCGAATGGGGCCGGCGTCGGTTCATCGACGAGGCCCGAGCGCTCGCCAAGTTCAAGCACCCCAACATCGTCGCGGTGATCCGCTACCTCGAGGCGAACGGCACCGCTTACCTCGTCATGGAGTACGAAGAAGGTCGCGACTTCGAGAAGTGGCTGCTCGGTCGCTCGGAGCCGCCGACCGAAGATCTGATCGTCGGCCGCATCCTGCTGCCCGTGCTCGACGGTCTGGAGAAGATTCACGACCAGGGTCTGCTGCATCGGGACATCAAGCCCGAGAACATCTTCATCCGGCGGGATGGCTCACCGGTCGTCATCGACTTCGGCGCGAGTCGCCCACGAGGCAGCGGCAGCGCGCCGATGACCAGCATCATCTCGGCCGGCTATTCGCCCTTCGAGCAGTATGGCGCCGGCGAGGGGCAGGGCCCGTGGAGTGACCTCTACGCACTGTGCGGCACGATGTATCGCGCGCTGGTCGGCAACGCCCCGGCCGATGCCATCTCCCGCTTTCAGGGCACCCCGCTGATACCCGCGACCGAAGCGGCGCGTGGACGTTACTCTCCCGCGCTCCTGGGCGCGATCGACCGCGGCCTCGCGCTCAACGCGGCGGAGCGTCCGCAGTCTGCCAAGGAGCTGCGCGCGCTCCTGGGTGGCGCGCAACCAGCCGCCGTGGCAGACGGTGGTGCGACACGCGTGCGCTCGGCGGCGGAGACCGTGGTGGCCGGCGGCGGAAAGGGTACCCGCCGCGGCGGCTTCCGCGTGGGGTTGGTGGCGATGGTCGGGGTTGCACTCGTTGCCGCAGCCGCCGGGGGCTACTACTTCTATAGCACCTATAGCACCACGGATATCACCGATGACGCTGCTGTGAGCGCAGAGGCGCCCGCGGTGTCCCCGCCTGCGGGGGTCGGGACCAAGACCGATGACCCGGTGGCCGGGCCCGCCGAGCCGGTACCGGCTCAGAGCTCCGAAGCGTCTCCTGAAGAGGTCGCCACGGCCGTCGTCGAACAGCCGGCCGTTCCCTCGGAAAACGACATCGTCAAGGGCCTGCCGTTGTCGGAAGGGGATCGTGCCTACCGTGTGAGTCAGATTGGTGGTGCGCTCCTCGCCTATGTGTCGAATCGTCAGAAGTTCGACGACTGCTTGAAGTCCGGCTGTGCCGAACAGGTCACATTGATGACCAAAGTGCAGGAAGCGCTCGACGGCTACGAATGGTCTCAGGGCCAGCTGGCTGGGGAACTCAAGGTCACGAACCCCCGCCGTACCCAGCGCGAGGATTGTCCGTACCTGCTCGACATCGTCGAGACCCTGCGCGGCGCGGGCGAGGTTCGAGAGCAAACGCGCAGCTACTGCACCACCAACGGTTTCGATCGGGCGCTGCAGAGCGCGGGACCGATCGTTGAAACCTGAGATCCTGAATTGTGGCCGGCAGGAGAGGTGAGTAGTATCGGCTGAGCAACTCTTGGGGGAAGGGATATGCGGGTGCTCACAGGTCGGATTCTCTGTGCGGCCGTGCTCGGTATGGTTGCCAGCTGCGAAAGCACGGGCACCGGCGGCGTGATGGAGTCGGTTCTCGGCCAGGTCATGGGGGATGCTGCACGCACCTCGATGGGCGGCATGACTTCGGTGGCGGCGATATCCACGGCGCGCAACGTATGCGGTCAAGGCAGCTGGGGCATGTGCGAACAGGTGACGGCCACGATGGTCACCGGATTCAGCACGGAGTTCGTCAAGCGCATGACCCAGGACGACGTGAAACGCGCAGCCGATGCGCGCGACGAATCGATTCGCACGGGTCAGCCGCAGACCTGGAGTAATCCCGAGACCGGTGCCAGCGGTCTCGTCGAAACCAAGCCCGCCGAGCCGAAACCACCCGCCCCCACGCCGGTGAAAGTGCAGAAGGATCGCGTCACCTCGGATGCCTTGCCGATGATGGACGCCGTGGGCGAAACCTACGTCGTGACCAGCGCGCGCGGTGCGAACGTCCGGGGTGGCCCCGGTACGACCTACGCGGTGGTCGAGTCCCTGAAGACCAACGATCAGATCGACGCGATTGCCCGTGTCCGCGATCAGGATTGGTTCATGGTCGGCCGGGGCCAGGTGGGCATCGGCTATGTGGCGGGTACCCTCATCAAGCCGGCTTCGAAGCAGACGGTCGCGGCACCGGCCCCACCGCCGCCGCCGGAGCAGGTCGCGGAGGTGCAGGTCAACATCGCCGCGGAGTGCTACACCACGAAGCAGAAGGTGACGCTCGGCGACGGCACCGCGGAGGAAGCCACGGTCACATCGTGTCGAACACCCAACGGTTGGGCACAGGTCTGATCGGTCGGACCCGGGAGCCAGCCGCATGGCGGAGTCCAAGCCCTATCAAATCGCGATCATAGGATCCGGACCGGCCGGATTGTCTGCCGCGGCGCGCGCCGCACACTACGATCGCGAACGGGGCGCCAAAGAGCCCACCTACGTGCTGCTCGAGTCCTTCGATGCGCACGCGAAGACCATACAGAGGTACCAGAAGGGCAAGCACGTCATGGCCGAGCCCGGCTACCTCGATCTGCGCAGCGATTTCGAGTTCGCCGAGGGCAGCCGGGAGCGCATCCTCGAAACGTGGGGCACGGCGATCGGTGCTCAGGGGGTGCACATCCGCCACGGCGCGGAAGTGAAGAAGATCAGCGGCGAGAAGGGCAACTTTGCCGTCGAACTGACCAATGGCGAGCGACTGACCGCCGAACACGTGGTGCTGGGTATCGGTCTCGAAGGCAACCCGCGCAAGCTTGGCGTGAAGGGCGACGATCTGCCCAACGTGCAGTACCACCTCGACGATCCCGCCGAATTCGAAGACGAAACGATCATCGTGGTGGGTGCGGGTGACTCGGCGATCGAGAATGCGCTCGCACTCGCGAAACAGAACGACGTCATCATCGTCAATCGCAAGGACGAATTCAGCCGCGCCAAAGAAGGCAACTTGAACGGCATCCTGGCGGCGATCAGCGATTCGAACTCTCGGCTCTCCTGTCTCTACGGCACTCAGGCCACGGCGATCGAGGCCGATGGCAGCCGCATGGTCGCGGTGATGGAAACGCCGGAAGGCGAAAAGCGGATTCCCTGCGATCGCATCATCGGCCGGCTCGGCGGTATCCCGCCCAGGAAGTTCGTCGAAGGCGCCGGGGTCAAGTTTCCGAGCGAGCGCATGGAAGCGATTCCCGAACTCAGCGCGACCTACGAAAGCAACGTACCGGGCCTCTACATCATCGGGTCGCTCGCGGGTTACCCACTCATCAAACAGGCGATGAACCAGGGCTACGACGTCGTCGAGTTCATCAACGGCCACGACATCAAGCCCGCCGATCAGCCGCTGCTCGAGTATCAGTTCCACGGCCTGCCGTTCGAGCGCGACGTGAACGAGCTGCTCGAACTCTTCAAGCGCCGCATCCCGATGTTCGCGGAGCTCAACGCGCTGGCGTTCCGTGAACTCGTGATCGAGAGCAACGTGCTGGCGAGCTATCCCGAGGGTGATCTCGCGGCAGAAGCGATCGCGAAGGTGGAACGCCTGCGCGAGAAACTCGCGGACCGCAATCCCCGTCCGCGCTGCACGCGCGTCATCCAGGAAGGCGACTACATCTATCGTGCTGGAGAGTTCGGTACGTCCTTCTTCACCATCGCGGCGGGCGAAGTCGAGCTCACTGCCGCCGACGCAGCGGCTACCGTTTCCCGGCTGACCCAGGGACAGTTCTTCGGCGAGAGCAGTCTCCTGTCGGGACGCCCGCGGCTCGAGGATGCCAAGGCGGGCGCCAACTGCATCCTCGTGGAAACACCGCGCCGCACCATGCTGAAGCTCATGAACTCGAACGAGTCGGTTCGGCGGGGCATCGACTGGATCTTCGTGGTTCGCGAGCTGCAGCGGCACTTCGCCCCGTACTCGCGTATTCGCGATCTGCGCGACGTGGCGGACGGCGTGGAGATCCGTCAGTTCCGCGCCGGCGAGACGGTGTTCACCGAAGGCGAAGTGGGCGATTCGCTGCACATCATTCGATCCGGCGGCGTCACGCTCACACGAGCCTCCGGCAAGGCGGGGCGCATCGTCGTCGCCGAAGTGCGGGGCGGCCAACGCATCGGCGACATGGCGCTGATGGGCGACCCGGTGCGCCGCGAAACCGCAATCGCGACCGTGGCGCTCGAAACCATCGAAGTGAAGCGTCCCCAGTTTCTCGCCCTCGTCGGTCGCGAAGATGCATCGATCGAGCGGCTGCAGCGCGAAGCGAGCCGTGGCGCCACCGTGAGTGCCGCGATGGCGGGTCAGCCGGAAGTCGGTGCGGTGATGAGTTTCCTCATGGCGCAGGGTCTGGGAGAAGCGACCAACGTGCTCGTGATACGCGACGATCTCTGCATCGGCTGCGACAACTGCGAGCGGGCCTGCGCCGAAACCCACGAGGGCATCTCGCGGCTGGATCGAGCCGCGGGTGCTGCATTCGGTGACATCCACGTGCCACTCGCGTGCCGCCACTGCGAGCAGCCGCACTGCATGAAGGACTGTCCGCCCAATGCGATTCACCGCGCGCCCGACGGTGAGGTGTTCATCGATTCGAGCTGTATCGGCTGCGGCAACTGTGAGTCGAATTGCCCGTACGGCGTCATCGAACTCGCCTACGACGCGCCGAAGAAACCCGGACTCTTGAGCTGGATGCTGTTCGGCCGGGGCACGGGGCCGGGCGAAGAACCGAACTACGCCCCCACGGCGAAAGCCAAGGCGAAGGGCAAGAAGGCGCGCAAGTGTGACGCGTGTGTCGGTGTGGCGAGCGGACCGGCATGCGTCAGCGCCTGCCCGACGGGTGCGGCGCGTCGCGTATCGCCTGCGCAGTTCATCGATCTGTTGGCGATCGAACGGTGATTCACGAAAACATCTTGCGCTACCGCGGGTCGCGATACCTGTGGTGGGCGGTGGGGCTCATCGCGGTGAGCATCGCGATCTATGCGCTGCCAACCGGGGCGCAACCGCGCAACGGCGGTACGTGGCAGGGCTACGTGCTGGGGACGCTCGGCGCCGTGCTCATCGCCTGGCTCGCGCTCCTCGGGGTGCGGAAACGCCGCTATGGCACCAAGGGGTCCACGGTACAAGGCTGGGCATCGGCGCACGTCTATCTCGGTAGCGCGCTGCTCGTGACCGCGACCCTGCATGCGGCGTTTCAGATCGGTTGGAACGTGCACAGCCTCGCCTACGTGCTGATGTGCGCGGTCATCGTCTCCGGCTTCTACGGGGTGTACACGTATTTGAGCCACCCGCGGCGGCTCTCGCGGACGCGCGCCGGCGGCTCCCGCGAGACCCTGTTCGCCGATCTGTTCGCGCTCGATGCCGAAGGCCGTAAGCTCGCCGAGGCGTGCGATGCCGAGGTGCGCGTCGCGGTGGAAAGCAGCATTGCGCGCACGCAGCTCGGCGGTGGTGTGCTCGCGCAGCTCTCCGGGCGCGACGGTTCGCGTTTCGTGCGTCGCGATGCATCGACCGGATCGACCACTGCATCGGCACCGGTCAGCAATCGCGATCAGGCGCCCGTCATCGAATTCGTCGCGGCGCGTCTGCCGCGCGCGACGAAGCGCACTGAAGCCGCCAACCTGCAGGATCTGTTGGCGGTGCTGACGCGGCGTCAGGCGGTGCTCCGGCGCATCCGTCAGGACATCCGTCTGCAGGCGGCGCTCAAGATCTGGCTGTACATACACGTGCCACTCACGATCGCGCTGCTCGGTGCGCTCGTCGTGCACATCGTCGTCACGTTTCTGTACTGGTGACGGCGATGGACGTTCTACTCCGAGAAGTCCGTACCCGCGCCGATGGCCGTGCCGAGTACATCGACACGGAGATCACCGGCGACGTATTCACCGTTGGTTCTGCGCCCGAGTGCGCGTTGCAACTGCTGGGCGAGGGCATTGGTCCCCGGCACGCGGATGTCCGTGGTGTCAGCCTCGAGTGTGTGGGAAAACAC
Organism: Pseudomonadales bacterium; assembly: GCA_041620035.1. Lineage (GTDB taxonomy): Bacteria > Pseudomonadota > Gammaproteobacteria > Pseudomonadales > Azotimanducaceae > SZUA-521. Next base: position 2,033 of record JBFKCZ010000079.1, on the reverse strand, counting down.
CGGGTCGTGCGCAACGGCGATGCGGTGCGCAAGGCGAAGCTCGCGATCGGCGATGTGGTGGAAGTCGGGGGCCACCGGCTCACGGTCATCGAGGCGCCCGCGGGATTCGACCTAGCGATCGAGCTCGTCCGCGACACCGACGTCGATGCGAGCGCATACGAGGCGGCATTCCGCACCGATCTCGATCAGACCTGGCTGGGGAAGCGGCGCCCGGCCTGGCTCCTGCTCGTGCTCGTGCTGCTCATCGGGTTCGCTTCACCGTTCGTGCTGCGGCAGTGGAACGTCGAAGTACCGGTGCAATCGCTGACCGACCTGACCTGGTCGAGCGGCCCGCTGTTGCCTGCACACCAGCTCGCGATGGGCAACGACTGCAGCGCGTGCCATGAAGCGCCGTTCGTGCAGGTGCGCGACGAAGCCTGCCAGACCTGCCATGAAGCGCTCGCCGACCACTTCCATCCGGATCTGGGTGTTGCCACCGTCGATCGGTGCGCGACCTGTCACCGGGAGCACAACGAGCCGGGCACCCTCGTCGTGCGAGCGGATTCGTTGTGCACGGACTGTCACCGGGAGCCGCAACCGGCCAGCGCGGCCGGCCAGGTCGATGTGGTGACGGGGTTCGAGCTCGACCTGCATCCTGCCTTCGATGCGCATCTGCTGAAATCCGTGGCGCGCACGGCGGGTACCGGCTTCGCTTACGACTGGGGGTTCGAAGTCGTACCGGTTGCGAAGGCGGAGGAGCGCAGCAATCTCGAATTCCCTCACGACGTGCATCTCGACCCGGAAAAGGTGCGGTCGACGTCGACTTCGGAAGCGCTCGTGTGCGGTGACTGTCACCGCTTGTCTGCGGACAAGGAACACTTCGAACCCGTCACCATGGAGCGTGATTGCCGCAGCTGTCACGACCTCAGGTTCGACGACACGGATCCGGAGCGGGAATTGCCGCACGGTCAGCCGCTCGAGGCGATTCTCGCCATCGAGGGCCACTACCTGAAGAAATACAGCGATCCCGACGCGTACAAGGCGGAGCGGGTGAAACGACGACTGCCCGACCGCAAAGTGGAAGACGACCGCTGCACCGGTGCACCTTTTGTGTGTGCCACGCGCAAGACGCTGGCCGAGGCGATCAATCAGTTCACGGTGCGCGGTTGCGTCACCTGCCATGCCGTGGAAGACAACGGCAATCAGGACGTCTACAGCCGGTTCCAGGTGCTGCCGATTCAGCTCGCGGCGGACTACTTCCCCGGTGCGCGCTTCGATCATTTCAGTCACATGACGCAGAAAGATGCGCGTGGGGACGCCGCGTGTCTGACCTGTCATCAGGCGGATTTGGCCAGTACCAGCGCCGATCTGCTGATCCCCGACATCGACAACTGCGTGCAATGCCATGCCGGATCCGCGGGCGGTTCCGACCGGGTTGTGCTGGGATGCATCGATTGTCACGCCTATCACCCAGGCGCAGCGTTCACGGCGCTGCGAGAGATGAAGCCACTATGAATACGAAAACGACCATGCGTGTGATGTTCACGGCGCTCTGCATTGCGATGCTTGGTGCATGCGGAGGGGGCGGCAGCGCCAGCGGCATCGGCGTCGCCCAGGGGCCGAACCCGGTGGGTTGCGACGGCAGCTGCGCGGGGCCCAACAGTTTCCTCACGGTGGCCGAAGTGCAGCGCGTGATTGCGCAGGCGGTTGCCGAGGCGAAGGCGCAGAACGTCACCGCCACGATCGCGGTGGTGGATCGCGTCGGCAACGTGCTGGGTGTGTTTCGCATGGACACGCCGCTCGGCGAGGCAGTGCTGATTGCGAGCGCACTCGATGGTGCTGGCAACGCCGTGATCGACGGCGGTCTCGAAGGCATTCGCTTGCCGGGCGCGCTGCCCGCCGCAATCGACGATCTGGCGGCGATCGCCAAGGCGATCACCGGCGCCTATCTCTCTTCCGAGGGCAACGCGTTTTCCACGCGTAGCGCCAATCAGATCGTGCAGGCGAACTTCAATCCCGGCGAGCGCAACCAGCCGTCAGGTCCGCTGTTCGGC
>JBFKCZ010000078.1:0-8860 GCA_041620035.1 Pseudomonadales bacterium | reverse complement strand
TTCGGCTTCATGAAGCAGCGTGCACCGAAGGGCGTACGCGAGTAGCCGATGGCCGAACTCGATACCGCGCCAAGCGTTACGGCGGTAAGCGATACCGCGCTGAGTGAGGTACTCGCCCGAACTGTCACCAACTTCGTTGGGTTGACGAGTTGCGAGCGGCTGTCCGGCGGGGCGAGCCAGGAGACCTATCGCATCGTCATCCAGACGAAGTCGGGGGCGCGCAAGCTCGCGATGCGCCGCGCGCCCGGTGGTCTCGTGGCGGAAGGCAGTGCCGAGAAACCGGGTCTCGCACTCGAAGCCAAACTGATGCAGTTGGCGCGCGCAGCCGGGGTACCGGAGCCGGAAGTCGTTCACGTGCTGGAACCCGGTGATGGCATCGGTGAAGGCTTCATCATGGAATGGCTCGAAGGCGAGACGCTCGGTGCGCGCATCAATCGGGCGCCGGAGTTCGAAGCCGTTCGCGGCAAGCTCGCCTATCAGTGTGGTCAGCTGCTGGCGCGCATCCACGGTATCGATCTCGCGGCCACCGGTCTCGACAAGCGTCTCGGACGTCTCGAGCCGGAGGCGTTCGTGCGACAGAAGTGGGAGCAGTATCAGCTGTTCGAAACGCCTCAGCCGATGATCGATTACACGGCGCGGTGGCTGCTCGACCACCTGCCGACCGCAACGACCGAACTGACGCTCGTGCACAACGACTTTCGCAACGGCAACCTGATGGTGAGTCCCGACACCGGTGTCACCGCCGTGCTGGATTGGGAAGTCGCCCACATCGGCGATCCCATGCGCGATCTGGGCTGGATCTGCACGAACTCCTGGCGTTTCGGCAGCGACAAGCCGGTGGGCGGATTCGGCGACTACGATGACCTGTTTGCCGGTTACGAATCGGTCAGCGGCAAACCCGTGGATCGCGACCGGGTGAAGTTCTGGGAGGTGTTCGGTTCCTACTGGTGGGCCATCGGTTGTCTCGGCATGGCGTTTGCCTATCGCAATGGGCCGGATCGCACAGTGGAACGTCCCGGCATCGGGCGTCGCAGCTCCGAATGTCAGGTGGACTGCGTCAACCTGCTGATCCCGGGCGAAGTGCAGCTGCCCGAAGCGGCTCCCGCGGCGACATCCACGGACACGCCCCGCACGGAAGAGCTGATCGAGAGCGTGCGCGACTTCCTGCGGGGCGACGTGATGTCGACGACCGAGGGACGCACGAATTTCATGGCGCGGGTTGCATCGAACTCCCTCGACATCGTCCTGCGCGAGGTGACGCTTGGCCCTTCGCATCTGAAGAACGAACAGGCCCGGCTGCAGAACCTGCTCGGCAAGGCGGGCGATTTGACGAACCTGCGCTGGGATCTGGTGCGCAGGCTGCGCGATGCGAGTCTCGATCTCGACCATCCGGGCCTGGCAGCCCACCTGCGCGCAACTGTGGTGGGCCAGGTCGCCATCGATCAACCGAAGTACTCCGGACTCAAGACGGCATTGAAATCAAAGGGGGGATAACGCAATGACCTATTCGACCATTCTCACGGAAACACAAGACGGCATCCTGACAATCACGCTCAACCGCCCCGAACGGTTGAACGCGTGGACCTATCAGATGAGCGCCGATCTCACCGACGCGATCACGAAGGCCAACGCCGACGATGGTGTGATCGCCATGGTGGTAACCGGTGCCGGACGGGGATTCTGCGCGGGGGCCGACATCGGCGATGTCTTCAAGGCGCAGTCCGAGCAGCCTGGCGCGGCGGCCAGTCGGCCACGCACGGGCAACTGGGTGGACCTGGTGCGCGCATCGAAGCCGATGGTAGCTGCCGTGAACGGTGCCGCGATCGGCGTCGGGCTCACCCAGATCCTGCCGATGGACCTGATCGTCGCTTCGAAGTCGGCGAAGCTCAGCGTGCGCTTCATCAAGATGGGATTGATTCCGGAGCTCGCGAGCTCCCACTACCTGCCGATGCGGGTCGGTTTCGGCGCCGCGAGCGAACTCATGCTGACGGGCAAGATCATCGAAGCGCAGGAGGCGCTCGCGATTGGCCTGATCGACAAGCTGACCGAGCCGGGCGACTTGCTCACGGTGGCAAGGGATGCCGCACGTGCGATGGGCGAGAACCCCCAGCAGGCATTGCGCCAGGTGAAACTGCTGCTGTCGCAGAATGCCGCCGAGCCGGATACCACGCTGGTTCAGCAGCGCGAGATCGCGGCGCTGAACGAAGCGTACAAGTCGCCGGAGCACAAAGAAGCGATCAGTGCTTTTCTGGAAAAGCGCGAACCCGACTTCAAGTCGGCGCGTAAGGCGAAGTAGAGGACCCGAGCATGACGTTCAAAGAACTGACCTACGAGGTCACCGACAACGTCGGTGTCATCACGCTGAATCGCCCCGAGGCGATGAATGCGCTCACCTACGGGCTGTACATGGAACTCGAAGATGCGGTGCGCACGTCGACGGCGCGCGCGCTCGTGATCACCGGCGCCGGCCGATCGTTCTGCTCGGGCGACGACATGAAGCAGATTCTGGGCGGCACACAAGGGCCGCCGCCGGAATCGATCGAACGTGGCCGGAAGACCGGCGGGCTCACGCCGGCGGCCGATGCGTTGCTGCACACCGACATTCCGGTGATCGCGGCGGTGAACGGGCCGGCGGTGGGATGGGGCATGGAACTCGCACTGATGGCGGACATTCGTGTCGCGTCGGAACGCGCCAAGTTCGGTGAGTTGTTCGTGATTCGTGGTTTGTGCAGCGATGCGCCGGGTTTGGGACGTCTCGCTCAGTACGTGGGCCGCGCGCACGCGGCTGAACTCCTGTTCACCGGCGAAGTGATCGATGCGCAGCGCGCGATGGACATCGGCCTCGTATCCAAAGTGGTGCCCGCCGATGAACTCATGAATTGCGCGCTGGGCATCGCCCGAAAGATCGCAGCCAATCCGCCGCTGGCGGTGAAAGCCCTGAAGGCGGGCCTGCGCCGTACCCTCGATCCCGATTGGCGCGATGTTGGATCCTGGGCGATCGGCCAGATTCAAACCTTGCGCAAGACGGCCGACTCGAAGGAGAGCGTGCAGGCGTTTCTCGAGAAGCGGGAACCGAAGTTCACGGGCCGGTAGCGGCTGTGGGAGCGCCCTTGGAGGGTGTCGTTAAAGCCAGATCGGAGCTGTAGGAGCGAGCCGTGCTCGCGATTGCATTCCTTGGAAGTCAGCGGGTTATCGCGACCAATGGTCGCTCCTACAGGACGATGACTTTTGCGACACCCTCCTTGGGGCCCACCCCGCTCCCACAAGGGTTCTCACAGCGCAAGCTTCGGGCTCGCCCACCACCAGATGACGCCGATGCTGACGAGCAGGGCGAGCCAGCTCGCTGCGGCGATGCGCATCGAACGCTTGGCCTTGCCTTTCTCCCACCAGTACTGCGGGTGTATCCCATACGCCAGGAACGTGGCGATGCCCGACAGATTTACGCAGGCGACGTTGATGAGGTAGAGCAGGGCGGCGCCAACGGCGAGCTGCAGGTGTCCTGCCCCGAACAACAAGGCGCTGGTGACGAGCGGCGGCAGCAATGCGACTGCGACCATGACACCGATCAGCGCAGCCGGTACACCAGTGGTGAAGGCGAGCGTGCCGGCCGCACCGGCCGCCAGCGCCAGCGCGATGTCACCCAGGCCGATGTGAGTGCGGGCCAGGAGCGCCGGCGTTTCCGGGTCGATGTTCGCAAACCATCCCACTGCGACGGCGAGCAACACGGCGACCGCGATACCGGACATGCCGGTCTGAATCGTGCGACGTGCGAGCTGCACATCGCCAAGTGTGGCGGCGAGGGCGAGCGCGACGTTGGGTCCCAGGAGCGGTGCGATCACCATCGCACCGATGATCACCGCGATGTCGTCGCGGATGAGTCCGATGGTGGCCACCACCGATGACAGCACGACGTTGATCAGATACACGGGCGTGAGGCGGGCACCTTGTGCGATGTCTTCGTACAGCTCGTGCCGGCCGATGCGTCCGGGTGTCGGTTCGGCGCTTTCGGACGATTCCGGCGGTTCGATCGACGGAACCGTGGCTTCGACGGCTTGCCACAGCACGCGGAAGTCGGGGGTGCCGCGAAACTTCTGTGTGAGACGATCGACGAGCGCTTCCGTTTCTTCCGCGCGCAACAGCACGGTGACCCGCGTCAGATCGCCGTCGAGCAGTTCCGTCCAGCGCTGGCGTGGTGGAATGCTCGACAAGAGCGGTGTGAGGTTGGGCAGCTCCTGCGCGGGCAGAATGAGTTCCAGGCGTCGCGTCGCCATCGAAGCTGCGATGGCCTACAGCGGCTTGTAGTTGAACTTCTGCCCGCCGACGGTGGCCTCGTACATGAGGCCGCCCTTGGCGACGGTGAAGATCGCCATGCCCTTGTAGTAGTCGGTGCCTATGGTCGTGGCATTGCGGCTGCCGCCGCTCGCGCCGGCGGAACTCCCCGCCGTGCTCGCGCTGGCCGAGACCCCGGCGGTGATGGCGACGGCGGTCGCTTGCGCGCCGATCTCGAAGCCGCCGGCGGTGAACTCGTTGAAGGCGCGCTCATCCTCGAAAAAGATCACCTGACTGAACGCCTGGCCGCCGAGCTGGAATCCCAGGGTGCCCTGAGTCATCGACGTGTCGCCGACATGCACGCCGCCCCGATAGACGCGACCCTTGCCGTGTGCAGCGCCGACCACGAACCCGCCCTTGCCGATCGTCGGGAACAGTGCGTAGCCATACGCCGTTTCGAAGAACTTGCTGCTTTCGCCGGCTGCTTTGAAGATCTCGATGGTGTCGCTGTAGTCGTCTGCGAATGCAGACGCGCTGAAGAACGCGAGTCCGACACATATCCGAATGACGTTGCGCATGGGTGATCCGTCTCTCTTCTTATGACTTGTCTTGTAATGGGTGCATGAAGAACCGCGCGTGCTCGCGCGACCTAAGAACCGTCAGGGCGATGCACATCGACACTGACGTTGAACGAACGCTGCTCGTTGCCCGACAGCGCACCGACAGCGAATACGCGACGCAGGACTTCGACACCCTGTTCGTTGCGCATCGAGATCACTACCGTATATTCCCACGCCTCGCCACCGGGATGCCGGATCGTCCCGTCGATATTCAGCGCCTTGAAGGTCGGTTCGACTCGAACCTCGCCCTTGCGCTCGAATCGCAGGTGGTGGCGGCAGGCCGGGCACACCGCCGCACTGTCCAGAATCTCTGCGCGACAGTGCGGACAAACCCTCGTCTTGCCGGGCGATGCGAGGCGCGCCGGGCTCATGCGCTAGACGCTGAGCTCGACTTGGCCGTGGACGTGGATTGCGACGACGCGTGTGATGTTGTGGCGGGCTTCGCGGCACCGGTGCGCTCGTTCCAGCCGAACTCGACTTTGCCGCGCATCCTCGAGCCTGCCGCCACGGTGAGCGAGCCGGCCTTCAGATCGCCGTTGAGCACGCCGGTGGAAGTCAGTTCCACGGCCGATGCGGCCTCGATGTTCCCTTCGAGTTCGCCGCCCACGCTGACGCGATCGGCGCGGACGCCACCGGTGAGCTTGGCGCCGGCTTCGATGGTCAGATTGCCATCGACGTGCACGTCACCATTGAATTGCCCGGCAATTCGAACATGGCCTGCGCCCTCGATCTTGCCTTCGATGATGAGGCCGGACGCGATCAAGGACTCTCCGGTGCTGCCGCTACGACGGCTCGGCTCTGGCGTAGTTGACGTTGGCATGGATACCTCGGGGCTGCGGGTGGGGGTGGTTGTCGACGCTGGCGTGGACTCGGGCTCGTTCTTCCATAGAGCCATTGCGAATTCCTCGGATGCTGGTTTCGGAGGGGCAGTGTACTCCGATTGTGACGTCACGCTAGAAGCGCGCACCGCCTCGGCACGCGCGTTAACATGGGCAAAATCAGCCTGGAAAGCAGATTGTGCGCACGGATTCTTTGACGCAATTCTCAGTTCTGACGACATGAATGGTGGCGACGTGACGTTGGATGGGCTGCTTACGTTCGACAATCGCTTCGTGGCGGCGCTGCCGGGCGACCCGGAGGCTCGCAACTTTCGCCGCCAGGTGTCCGGTGCCTGCTACTCACGCGTCGATCCGGTCCGCGTGCGCGCACCGAAGCTGGTGGCCTACGCGGCCGAAGTCGCGGCGCTCCTCGACTTGCCGGCCGCACCCCCCGATTCCCTGGTCGAAGTGCTGGCCGGCAACCGGCTGCTCGCCGGCATGACGCCCCACGCGACGTGCTACGGCGGGCATCAGTTCGGAAACTGGGCCGGGCAGCTGGGCGATGGCCGGGCGATCAACCTCGGCGAGGTCAAGAACGCCAGGGGCGAGCACTGGACGCTTCAACTCAAGGGTGCGGGACCCACGCCCTATTCGCGCACCGCAGACGGGCTGGCGGTACTGCGTTCGTCGGTGCGCGAGTTTCTGTGCAGCGAAGCGATGCACCACCTGGGCGTGCCGACTACCCGGGCATTGAGCCTGGTCACGACGGGAGAGATGGTCACGCGCGACATGCTCTACGACGGCAACCCCGCCGACGAACCCGGTGCCATCGTCTGCCGCGTCGCGCCGTCGTTCACCCGGTTCGGTCACTTCGAGATTCTGGCCGCGCGAGACGACACCGCACTGCTGCGACGCCTGCTCGATTTCACCATCCGTGCCGACTTTCCCGAACTCGGTGAGCCGGACGGAACGCCCGGTATCCATCTCGACTGGTTCGACACAGTCTGCACCCGTACCGCGTACATGATCAGTGAGTGGATGCGGGTCGGCTTCGTTCACGGGGTGATGAACACCGACAACATGTCCGTGCTGGGACTGACCATCGATTACGGCCCGTACGGATGGCTCGAGGACTACGATCCCAACTGGACACCCAACACCACCGATGCCGCACACCGGCGCTACCGCTACGGACAGCAGCCCGCGATCGCGCAGTGGAACCTCCTCCAGCTCGCCAATGGGATCTACCCGCTGGTTGGCGAAGCATCGCCCCTGGAGGAGCGTCTCACGCGCTTTGCCGCCAGCTATTCCGGATTCTGGCAGGACGCGCTGCGTCGCAAACTCGGTCTCGCTCGGTTCGAAGCGGACGATGCAGCGCTGGTGGAAGAGATGCATGCAGCGCTGCAGCTTGCCGAGACGGACATGACACTCTTCTTCCGGGCGCTGGCGGATGTGGATATTGGCGAGTCGGCGCAGTCGCGCATCGAACCCATCCTGGGCAGCTACTACCGACCCGAGCAGTTGACGCCGGACGTCCGCTCGCGCATCGAAGCGTGGTTGAATCGCTACGCGAGCCGGGTTCGCGGCGATGGCCTCGATCGCAACGAACGACGCGTCGTCATGAACGCCGCCAACCCCAAGTACGTGCTGCGCAACTACATGGCCCAGCTCGCCATCGACGATGCCGAGCGCGGCGACTTCGGTCTCGTGAACGAGTTACTCGACGTACTGCGCGACCCCTACGGCGAGCAGCCCGATCGAACCCGCCATGCACAGAAGCGCCCGGACTGGGCGCGCAATCGCGTGGGATGCTCGATGCTGTCGTGCAGCTCCTAAGCCCTACCGGAGCCGTAGGAGCGAGCCGTGCTCGCGATTTCGGGAAATCAGAATTGCTCATCGCGACCAAGGGTCGCTCCCACACGCAGCGATGCCCTGTGGCTTCCCTTACGCCGCCGCCTTCCGATACCCCGGGCGTGCCGACAGCCGTTGCCAGTAGGCGGTGAGTTGAGGGAGATCGGCGAAGGGTACGACCCTGTCGGCGAGCAGGAGCGAGTAGCCCATCATGATGTCGGCGCCGCTGAAGTCATCGCCCAGTAGAAACGCCTTGCCGGAAACTGCGGCATCCACCGCCTCGCAACACATTCTGGCGCGACTGCGCATCTCTGTCAGCACATCGGGCTTGGCCTTCTCACCGGGAAACACGCGCTGATGGTTGAACACTTCGCCCAGCGGCCGCGCGAAGGTCGCTTCCGCGAACCACGACCACTGCAGGTACAGGGCATGTTCCGGCGTGCCGGCAGGCGGTTGCAGACGGCCTCTGCCGTAGCGATCGAGCAGGTACTGCACCATCGCTCCGGATTCGAACATGGTCAGGTCGCCGTCCTGCATGACCGGCACCTTCCCCACGGGATTTAAGCGGCGCCATTCGGGCGTCGATCGATAGGCCGCCGAGAAGTCGATGTCGACTTTCTCATAGCTCAGTCCGAGCTCTTCGCATGCCCAGATGACGCGAATCGAACGCGTCGTGGGTGCGTGATAGATCCTGATCATGGAGTCACCCTCACGTTTCTAATCCGGCAATCCGAGAACGCGCTTGGCGATGATGTTGAGTTGGATCTCCTTGGTGCCGCCGGCAATGGTCAGCGCCTTCTGACGCAGCCAGGTGCGTGTGGCCGCGGTTTCGTCGCGGGAGAACCCCCTGCCTTCCCAGCCAACGCCCCGGGATCCCATCGCCGCGAGCATCAGTTCGTCGCCTTCCTGCGTGTGCAGCGCGCCGCTCAGCTTCACCGCAGACGACGTGAACCCAGGCGCACGCGCTTGCAGTTCTTCGATGGCGCGCTTCTGCGTCAGGCGCTGGGCATGCCCGTTCTGCTCGTAGCGGATGAGGCGCTCGCGGATCGCGGAGTCTGCGATGCGGCCCTTGCTCGTCGGCGCGTAGCGGCGGATGAGCTCGGGCATGTGGCTGTCCACGGAGCGGCCCCCCTGGGAGCCGGAGATGTTGATGCCGGCGTGCGTCGATCGCTCGAACTGCAGGAGGCGCTTGCCCACGGTCCAGCCGTTGTCGACGCCGCCGATCACGTCGTCGGCCGGCGCGATCGCGTTCTCGAACAGCGTTTCGTTGAATGGCGAAGCACCCGACAGCAGGCGGATCGG
>JBFKCZ010000077.1:0-8894 GCA_041620035.1 Pseudomonadales bacterium | reverse complement strand
GGAACTCGAAGGCCTCGGTGTCCGCCGTACCCGTCATGCCGGACAACTTCTCGTAGAGCCTGAAGTAGTTCTGGAATGTGGTCGAAGCCAGGGTTTGGGTTTCGTTCTGGATCGAGACCCCTTCCTTCGCTTCCACGGCCTGATGAAGGCCGTCCGACCATCGTCGTCCGTGCATGGCGCGGCCTGTGTGCTCGTCGACGATGATGATGTCGTCGTTCTGCACCATGTAGTCGACGTCACGGCGGAAGAGGTTGTGAGCCCGCAGCGCCGCGTGGACGTGGTGCAGGAGACCGAGATTGGTCGCCGCGTAGAGACTGTCCCCTTCCTGCAGCAGCCCAGCGCGGGTCAGCTCGTGCTCGACGAGTTCATGCCCCGACTCGGTGAGTTCGATCTGGCGGTTCTTCTCGTCGACGACGAAGTCTCCGGGCTCGATGATGCCTTCCGGATCGTCTTCGGTCCCCTGCTGACGCTTGAGCTTCGGCGCCAGCGCGTTGATCTTCATATACAGATCTGTGCTGCCTTCGGCCGGCCCCGAGATGATCAACGGCGTGCGTGCTTCGTCGATGAGGATCGAGTCGACTTCGTCGACGATCGCGTAGTGCCGTCCCCGCTGAAAGCGATCGCGCTGCGTAAAGGCCATGTTGTCGCGCAGATAGTCGAAGCCGAACTCGTTGTTCGTGCCGTACGTGATATCGGCCTGATACGCCTCGTGCTTCGCGGTGCTGTCCTGACGCGATTGGATGACGCCCACGGTCAGGCCGAGGGCGGTGTAGACGGGGCGCATCCATTCCGCGTCGCGACGAGCCAGGTAGTCGTTGACCGTCACTACGTGCACACCTTTGCCGGTGAGCGCATTCAGATAGGCAGGCAGCGTCGCAACGAGCGTCTTGCCTTCGCCGGTGCGCATTTCCGCGATCCGGCCTTCGTGGAGCGTGATGCCACCGATGATCTGCACATCGAAGTGCCGCAGACCCAGCGAGCGTCGCGCAGCCTCCCGCACGGCCGCGAACGCGATCGGCAGCAGACTGTCGAGCGCGGCACCTGCTTCGAGCTGCTGTCGGAACTCGCCCGTCTTCGCCTTCAGCGCGTCATCGGACAAGGCCGACATCTGCGGCTCGAGTTCGTTCACCGCGGCGACGATGCGGCCCATGCGCTTCAGTTCGCGAGCGTTCTTGGTGCCAAAGATCTTCTTGATCAGTTGCGCGACCATCGCTGATCCAGGTCCCTGAAAACGCGGCATGTTACCGTGTTTGCGGGAGACTTGCGGGCGAGAGAAGTGCCGGGAGCGATCAGCCTTGGCGTTGGCGGGCGATGTACCGGCTGGGATCGACCGGGCGGCCGTCCTTCAGCACTTCGAAATGCACGTGCGGCCCCGTCGACCGCCCCGTACTGCCCATGGAGCCGATGGTCTGACCCTTCTTGACGAGGTCGCCCACCGAGACCAGCAGATCCTGGTGGTGCCCGTAGCGGGTGACGTAGCCGCCCCCATGGCTGATTTCGATGGTGCGTCCAAATCCCTTGCGGGAGCCGGCGAACACCACGACACCCGCGGCCACCGCAACCACATCCGAACCCGACTTGCCCGCAAAGTCGACGCCCGCATGCCAGGCCATGCGGCCGCTGATCGGATCGACGCGGCGCCCGAAGCCGGAAGACATCCATCCCTTCTCGACCGGCCGACCCGCCGGCGCGACATCTTCGTGGAACTTGCGCGTTGCCAGCATCGACTCGAGCAGCTCGAGTTCCGCCTCGCGCAATCGCAGATGGTCGTCGAGCTGATTCATGGCCAGGAAGAACTCGGGCGTCGTCGGTGTGTGTTCGGCCGCCGACTCGGGACCGCCCACCGCGGGCAGCTCCCCGAATCGGAACTCGCCGCGATCGAGTTCCGCGACTTCGGTGATGCGCTCGCCGAGCGCTTCCATCCGCAAGAGCCTGGCCTGCATCGTTGCCAGACGTCGTCCGACGGCATCCAGTTCGAGACGCGACTGGGCCTTCAGCGATTCGACTTCGTCGCGTTGGCCCTTGAGCCGCGCCTGCCAGGTACCGATGACGCTGGGCGCCAGGGAATCGCCGGACCAGAGGCTTGCCGCCAACCAGACATTGCCGAGCAGCCCGCCCAGCACGATCACCGCAACAACCGAGAGCATCCACGCCGAGATGCGGTGCGTGCGCGCTCGACCGCTCGTTTGCCTCAAGAGTATGATTTGCATCGTTTTCTTACCGGCGCGTAGGCACGTAGATGCCCAACAGAAAGATAGACACGCTTCTTTCGCTGCGCGAACGGCCCCATTCCTCGTTTACACGACTGCTCGGGCAGGCGTCCGATCGCGACGCGTGGACCGCCCAGCTGCGTGCCTTCCTCCCCGCAGAGTTGAGCTCCGCTTGTGAGGTGGCGAACGTACGCGATCAATTGATGGCTGTCCACATTCACAACGCTGCCTGGGCCACGCGGTTCCGTTTCCTAATCCCTGAGCTGCTACCACGGCTCAACCAACTCGCGGACTTCGCTGAGGTTCGCGAGATCCGCATCAAGGTCGCGGCGAACGCCGCCACCCCGCCAACTCCGGCAACTCCCGAGGCGTCGGATCGGGCGCCACCGGACGGCAAGTCGCTCACGGCCCTCGCCGACAGCCTGGAGTATGGCGCCTTGAAAAGGGCGATTCTGAGACTTGCTAGGCACGGTGAGGCGCAGCCAGACGTCGGCCGTGCCGACGGGGCCCGCCGGGAAGACTAGATAACTATATGATATATAAGTAGTTTTTCTGAGGGGCGGGCCGATTCGCCGCAGCCGCGCCGCTCGAGCCGGAGACATCGGCTCGAACGGCGGCTTACGCCTTCCACGACCCGCAGGGCTACGGGTCTACCCACACACAGTCACTCATCGCCCCGCTTTCGAACCGGCTTCAGTCCGCCTGACGCCGTAGAAAGGCCGGGATGTCGAGATAGGCGAGGTCGGGCGCTGCAGCCGAGTCGATCGACCGCTCGGCGTGACGCGCAATCTGCTGGCGCATGACCGTCGGCCGATCCAGCTTCGAGTAGTCGACATCGCCGCCGTTGCTCGTGGCGACCGCAACGGGCTTTTCGACCGAGACCGTCGGCCGGACAACCCCGCCACCGAGGCCCGTGGCAACGACCGTCACCTTGATCTCGTCCTTCATGTCGGGATCGATCACCGTACCGACGACGACAGTCGCCGTCTCGGAGGCGAACTCTTCGATGGTTTCGCCGACATCCGAGAATTCCCCGATCGAGAGATCAGGGCCCGCGGTCACGTTCACCAGAATCCCGCGCGCGCCGTGCAGATCGATGTCTTCCAGCAACGGGCTACGGATCGCGGCTTCGGCGGCATCGCGCGCGCGGTTCTCACCACTGGCGCGCCCCGTGCCCATCATCGCCATTCCCATCTCGGACATGACCGTACGCACGTCGGCGAAGTCGACGTTGATCATGCCGGGACGAATGATCAGGTCCGCGATGCCCTGCACCGCACCCAGCAACACGTCATTCGCCGCGCCGAACGCCGCCAGCATGCTGGTGCGCTCACCCAGCACCGCGAGCAGCTTCTCGTTCGGGATCGTGATCAGCGAATCGACGAAACGCGACAACTGGGCAATACCCATGTCGGCGGCTTCCATCCGCTTCTCGAACCGGAACGGCTTGGTCACGACTGCAACCGTGAGTATCTCCAGCTCACGTGCGATCTCTGCGACGACCGGCGCCGCACCGGTACCGGTGCCGCCGCCCATCCCCGCCGTGATGAACACCATGTCGGCGCCATCGAGAACTTCCGCGATGCGGTCGCGATCTTCGAGCGCTGCGCCCCGTCCCATCTCCGGGTTGGCGCCGGCGCCCAGCCCCTTCGTGATGCCACTGCCGATCTGCAGCGTCGTCTTGGCGTCGATGCTCTTGAGCGCCTGAGCATCGGTGTTCAGCGCGATGAACTCCACGCCCTCGACTCCCTTTCTCAGCATGTGCTGGATGGCATTGCCTCCACCCCCGCCTACGCCGATCACTTTGATCACCGCGCTCTGTGGTGCACTTTCAACGAGTTCGAACATGTCTCAACTCCTATTACCTCGATCGAGGTCTATCCAAAGGCGAACGTTGTGTGGGTTGTTTTTTTCATTGCAGATTCTCAGTCATCCACCGTCGGACCCGTTTCACCAGACCTGACGACCTTCCCCTGCCGCGTTGCAGCGACTCTTCTTCGCGCCGCTTGCCGTACAACAGCAAGCCGACTCCCGTTGCATAGACGGGATTTCGCACGATTTCCTTCAAACCGGAGACGTGCTTGGGAATACCAAGACTCACCGGCATGTGAAATATTTCCTCGGCCAACTCGACGACGCCTTCCATCTTCGAGGATCCGCCGGTCAATACGATTCCGGCTGCGATGAGGTCTTCGAATCCGCTGCGCCGTAACTCCGCCTGCACCAGCGTGAAGAGTTCGTCGTAGCGCGGTTCGACTACCTCCGCGAGCGCCTGCCGCGATAGTTCCTTCGCCGGCTTGTCGCCTACGCCGGGCACCTTGATCGTCTCGTCCGGCCGCGCCAGCTGAGTGAGCGCGCAGGCGTACTTGATCTTGATCTCCTCGGCATTCGCGGTGGGCGTGCGCAGCGCCATGGCGATGTCGTTCGTCACCTGATCGCCCGCGATCGGAATCACTGCCGTGTGACGGATGGCGCCGTCCGTGAATACGGCGATGTCGGTGGTGCCGCCGCCGATGTCCACCATGCAAACGCCGAGCTCGCGCTCGTCGTCGGTGAGAACCGCATAGCTCGAGGCGAGCTGCTCGAGAATCACTTCCTTCACCCGCAGACCACATCGCTCGATGCACTTCTCGATGTTCTGCGCCGCGTTTGTCGCGCAGGTGACCAGATGAACCTTGGCTTCCAGGCGCACGCCCGACATGCCGAGCGGCTCGCGCACGCCTTCCTGGCTGTCGATGAGGTACTCCTGCGGAAGGATGTGCAGCACCTTCTGGTCCGCGGGGATGGCGACGGCCTGCGCCGCGTCGATCACGCGCTCGATGTCCTGGTGGAATACCTCGCGATCGCGAATGGCCACGATTCCGTGCGAGTTCAGGCTGCGGACATGGCTGCCGGCAATTCCGGCATAGACGGTGTCGATCTGACAGCCCGCCATCAGTTCCGCTTCTTCCACGGCACGCTGTATCGACTGCACAGTGGACTCGATGTTGACGACAACGCCCTTCTTGAGGCCACGCGATGGGTGCGATCCGATTCCAATGATTTCGAGTTCGCCGTCCACCGTGATCTCGGCGACGATCGCGGCGACCTTGCTCGTACCGATGTCGAGACCGACGATTCTTCTGCTGCCGCCGTCCAACGCCATCTACCGACCCACCATTTCGTTGTCCAGCCGCGCCAGTTGCACACCCCGACCGTCGTTCAAACGCCAGTTGACCGCCACGCCGTTGGGATACCTGGCATCGACGCTCGTGACGTCTTCCAGCCGACGTGCCAGCACTCCGTCGTAGACGCGGACGAAGCGCTCGAGGCGACCGAGAAGGTCGTCCTTTCCGAACTCGACACTCAACTGATTCTCGAATTCCACACGCCACTCTCCGATTTCGTTTTCCCGAATCGCCGCGACTTTCAGCGAGCGACCCGCCAATACGTCACTCAACAGCTGGAATACCTGCATGGCTCTCGCACCGGTGGCGTCTGCGCATTCGATCAGGGGTAATGCATCGACGCTCTGGTCGGGAGTCACGATCACCTGACCGGAAGAGTTCAATACGCCGCCGCTACCCCAGCGTGCGACGAACACCTCCTTCGTCACGGCGACGGAAACACCGCGCGGCCAGGTACGTCTCACCTTGACGTCGCGCGGCCACGACAGGGCGAGCACGCCCGCCATGACCCGATCCAGGTCGAGACCCATGTAGCTTCCGGAGATGGACTCGACCACCGCATCTCGAACCTCGGCGCGCTCGTCCGCCGACAGATCCCCGGTCACCTGCACGACACGCACAGGACCGTTCATCGCGAGCAATACGTACACGAACGCGGCCGCAACCAGCGCCAGCACGATCACGCCGAGGAGGCTCTGCAGCCGGGTCATCTCTCGCGACACTCTCATTCGTGATCACCCCGCAATTGCCGTGACAGCTGGCTGACGTTGCCTGCGCCCTGAACCACCAGCACGTCGTTGCCTTCGAGCAATCTCGGCAAGAGCTCGAACGCTTCGGCGGGGCTGGCAGCGTGCAGCGGGTTGATTCCGCCGCGGTCCCTGATCCCTTGACAGAGCGCTCGCGAATCGGCGCCCGCGATGGGCTGTTCACCGGCGGCGTAAACATCGAGCACGATCAATTTGTCGACCAGCGACAGCACGCGCACGAAGTCGTCGTACAAGTCGTGCGTACGCGTGTACCGGTGTGGCTGGTAGACCATCACGAGACGGCGCTCCGGCCAGACCGAGCGCGCGGTTTCGATGACCTTCTGAACCTCCGTGGGGTGATGCCCGTAGTCGTCGACGAGCGCGACGGACGATGCCCCGATCTGCAGCTGCTCGGTCACCTCGAACCGCCGCCCCACGCCGGAGAACGTACGCAGCCCTTCGATGATCGCAGCGTCGCCCACGCCCTCTTCGGTCGCCACCGCAATGGCCGCGAGCGCGTTCGATACGTTGTGAAGACCTGGCAGGTTGATCGTGACATCGAGCTCCGCCCGATCGCCGGGCCGCTGCGCACGGAACTGCCATGCACGACCGGTTCGGCGCACGTCGATGGCACGGAAGTCGGCATCCTGCGCAAACCCGTAGGTGAGCATCGGCCGCGACAAGGCTGGCAGGATGTCGCGCACTTCGGCGTCGTCGACACACAACACAGCCACGCCATAGAAGGGCAGACGATGTATGAATTCGACGAACGTCGCCTTCAGCTTCGCAAAGTCGTTGCCATAGGTACCCAGATGATCGCGATCGATGTTGGTGACCACCGATACCATCGGCTTCAGGTTCAGAAACGAAGCGTCGCTCTCGTCGGCTTCAGCGACCAGGAATCGTCCCGCGCCCAACCGCGCGTTGCTGCCCGAGCTGTTGAGCAGTCCGCCGATCACGAAGGTGGGATCCAGGTTTGCGGCCTGCAGGATCGCCGTGATGAGACTCGTGGTGGTCGTCTTGCCGTGCGTGCCCGCGACCGCAATGCCGTGGCGATAGCGCATCAGCTCACCCAGCATCTCCGCGCGCTGCACCACCGGCAGGCGCCTTTCGTGGGCCACGACTACCTCGGGATTCGATGCATCGACGGCGCTCGAGACCACGACGACGTCTGCCGCATCGACGTTCTCGCGCGCATGCCCGATGGCAACCTGGATGCCCATCCGCTCCAGGCGGCGCGTGGTCGTCGACTGCGTCAGGTCCGAACCGGACACTCGATAGCCCTGATTGTGCAGCACCTCGGCGATGCCGCACATGCCGGACCCGCCGATACCGACGAAGTGGATGCGGCGAACGCGCCGCATTTCGGGAACCTGGCCCACCATCAGGGATTTCTCCCGGGCTCGAGGCGGGCACGGATCACGAGGCCAAGCAACGCACAGCAAACGACGAGACTGTTGCCGCCATAGGAAACGAAGGGCAGCGTGAGTCCTTTCGTCGGCAGCGTCCCGGTGTTCACGCCGATGTTGATGAGACATTGCACACCGATCGTCAGCCCGGCGCCGTATGCGAGGAAGCCGGCGAAGTAGCTCTCGCCCTCTACCGCCTGACCCGCAATTCTGAAGATTCGCAAGACCAGCGCCGCGAGCAGCAACAGCACGGCGCTCGCACCGACCAGGCCAAGCTCCTCGACGATGACCGCGAAAATGAAGTCGTTGTGGGCTTCCGGCAGGTAGAACAGTTTCTGAATGCCATCGCCGAGCCCCAAACCGAAAAGATCGCCGCGCCCGAACGCGATCAGCGCCTGTGTCAGTTGATAGCCGCTGCCGTATGCCGTAGACCACGGGTCGACGAAAGTCAGGAGTCGCTCCATCCGGTAGGGCTGCGTCACGGTGAGCAGCACAAGCACCGCACCTGCCCCCACCATCAGCACGAGGAAGTGCCACACCTTGGCACCCGCGACGAACAGCATGCCTGCGGCGACGGCAGCGATCACCACCAGCGAACCGAAGTCGGGCTGCAACAGATAGAGCCCTCCGAGCACAGCCACGACCACGAGCGGCTGCGTGAGCTGCTTCATGCTCTTCGGCAGGTCCCGGTGATTGCGGGCGAGATGCGCCGCGAGACACACCACGATTGCAAACTTGCCGACCTCGGCCGGCTGCACGGAAATCGGCCCGAGCGATATCCATCGTCGCGCGCCGTTGACGAGATTGCCGATGCCCGGCACGAGCACGAGTACAGCCAGCACGAACGCGATCAGCAGCAACGGTTTGTTGAACGTCAGCCAGAACTTGAGCGGAACCATCGCGCAGATCGCGCACGCGGCAATGCCGGCGATGAGATAGGCACCATGTCGTGCGACGAAAGGACCGATGCTCGCGGTCGCGCCCGCGAGCGGCGCGGACGCCGATGCCACCATGACGTAGCCCACCGTGAGAGCGGCCAGCCACAGCATGACGAGGGCAGCGTCGAGGTTCCGCGTCATGCGTCGAGGCCCTCCACGCATGCCGCAAATTCCCGACCGCGAGCCTCGAAGTTTTTGAACATGTCGAGACTCGAACAGGCCGGCGATAGAAGCACGATGTCGCCGGGACGGGCAGCGTCGGCCGCCACCGCCACCGCTGTCCGCATGTCGGTCACCCGTGAAACGCCGACACCGGCACCGACCGCGGCTTCCACGATGTGCGCGTCCTTGCCCAGGGTGACGACGGTGTGTACGTAGCGATCGATCGCACCGCCGAGTGGAGACAGGTCGATGCCCTTGGCGT
>JBFKCZ010000076.1:0-8899 GCA_041620035.1 Pseudomonadales bacterium | reverse complement strand
GCGACGGCATCGGCTATGCCGGCACCTGGGTGGAAAACCGGCGCCAGGGATTCGGGCGCGAAACCCGACCGGACGGCTCGACCTATGTCGGCGAATGGCGCGCCGACCGGCGCAATGGCCACGGCATCGACCGGCACGTCGACGGCTCCTTTCATCAGGGCTGGTGGGAAGACAACACACCGCTCGGGCCCGGCACGCGCCGCTCACGAGAAGGTGTCGAGATCAGCGGGCTCTGGAATGGCAGCTTCGTCAGCAGCGGCGTGGTCGTTCTACCGAGCGGTGACGAGTACGCAGGCAACCTGTATCAGCTGTCGAGACGCGCGGTGAGCAATCGTTTCATGAAGTGGCTCGAGGCGCGCGCCGACGAGGGGAACGCACACGCCATGCTGCTGCTCGCCGAAGCGTACGTGCGGTTCAACAAACCGGCACCCGATGCGGCAATCGCGCGCAGATACTATGAAGCGGCAGCCGCAGCCGGCATCGACGAAGCGCAGTACCAGCTGGCGGAGCTGCTGCTCGAAGATGACACCGCCACGGGACTCGAGTGGCTGAACAAAGCCGCCGAGCAGGGGCACGCCGGCGCCAATCTTCGCCTCGGCGGGCTGTACCAGCTGGGACGCTACGTCGAATCGGATCACGCTCGCGCGGTTGTGCACTACGCGGCTGCCGCCAACGGCGGCGATCTGGTGGCGCGCAACAACTGGGCGTGGCTGCTGGCGACTTCGCCTGATGACGCCGTTCGCGACGGCGCAAAGGCGGTCTCGCTCAGCCGCCCGATTGCCGTGCTGTACGACCACTGGACCTACTTGGATACACTGGCCGCCGCGTATGCCGAGGTAGGCGCGTTTGCGAATGCGGTTCGCACGGCGCGTCGCGCAATCGCGATCGCCGAGGGTGACGCGCCCGCGGAGACGATGCTGCAGCTCGAAGCACGGTTGCGCCTGTTCGAAGCACAGCGACCCTATCGCGAGACCGAAGCTCCCGAGGAGTTCACGAGATGAGTCAATCGATCCGCTGGCCTTTCACGGCGATGGTGAGCGCGTTCGAAATCGCAGGTGCCGATGGCAGTTACCTCATCGCAGCGGACGGCCGCCGCATTCTCGACGCCGCGGGCGGCGCCATCGTTGCCAACGTCGGTCACGGCAGGGCATCTGTCGCCGATGCGGTTGCGAAGGCGACACGCGAGGAGTCCTATGTCGTACCGCCGTGGCTGACGCCATCGCGCCGGCGTTTGCTCACGCGACTGAAGGAAGACTGGCTGCCGCCGCAGTTCGAGTTCGTACACCTCGCCTCGGGTGGATCGGAAGGTGTCGAAACCGCGATGAAGCTCGCCATCCAGTGTCATGCCGCACGAGGCGACGAACGCAGACGCAAGATCATCGGCCGCAACGTGTCCTATCACGGCACCACGCTCGCGACGACCGCGGTTGGTGGTCACACCGCACGCAAGAAGGGTCTGGCGCACGCGCTCGAAGCCTATCCGGTCACGCCCACACCCTATCCGCTGCGGTCCGGCTTCGGCCCGGGCCACCCGCAGCTCGGCGCGCACTACGTACAGGCACTGCGCGAAACGATCGCCCGGGAAGGTCCCGACACGATCGCGGCATTCCTCGCCGAACCCATCACCGGTTCATCCGGCGGTGCCATCGTGCCTCCCGACGACTACTGGCCGGGCGTGCGCGCGTTGTGCGACGAATACGGCATTCTGCTCATCCTGGATGAGGTGATGACCGGGTTCGGACGCACCGGCACGACGTTCGGCTATCAGCATTGGCCGATCGCTCCCGACATTCTCGTCTCCGGTAAGGGGCTCGCCGGAGGCTATGCACCTTTGTGCGGCGTCTTCGCAACGGAAGCCGTAGGCGCTCCCATCGTCGAAGCCGGCATGTATGTCATGTTCCACACCTTCGCGGCACATCCCGCGGCATGCGCCGCGGCCGACGAAGTACTCAGGATCATGTCCGAGGAAGAACTCGTCGCGCGCGCAGCGAAGATGGGCGACCTGCTCGGCCGCCGGCTGCGCGATACGTTCTCCAACCACCCGCATGTCGCCGAAGTGCGCGGTCGCGGGCTGTTGCAGGCGATCGAGATCGTCGCCGACCGCAGCACGCTCGAGCCATTCCCGCTGGACGCCAAGATCACCGATCGCATCACCGGTGCCGGCCTCAGTCGCGGCGTCTTCTACTATCCCGGTGGCACAGGCGATGTGCGCGACATCATCTGCTTCGGCCCGCCGTTCATCGTCACCGAAGCGGAGATCGACCAGATGGTCGACGTGCTGCACCAATGTGTCGAGGACGTGACGCGATGAGCCTCGGCGTCGGACTGCGCGCGTTCACGGATGCGTTGAGCCTCGCCCGCGAACCCGGGATTGCGCGTTTCATCTGGTGGCCGGCGCTGATCTCGCTGGTGGTGATCGGATCGAGCCTCGGCCTGCTCTTCTCCCAGGTCGACGCCGGTGTGGCCTGGATTCTCTCGCATCTGCCGAGCTGGCTTTCGTTCCTCGAATGGATCCTCGCACCGCTCGCCTACGTGCTCGGTGTGCTCGTCGGCGCTTTGCTCTTCAGCTACGCGGCCACGTTGATCGCGAGTCCGTTTCTCGGATTGCTGTCGGCGCGCGTACAGCGCCACGTGACGGGCACCGATCCAACCAGTGGCCTCGGCGTGCTCGCGACCATTCCCGCGGCGCTCGGCCGTGAGTTGCGCAAGCTCGTCTACCATCTGCCGCGCGCGTTACTGGTGTTCCTGCTGACCCTGCTGCCGGTGGTGAACCTCGTCGCACCGGTGATCTGGTTTGCATTCGGCGCGTGGATCATGGCGGTGCAGTTCGGCGACTACGCCCCGGAGAACGAGGATGTCGACTTCCGCACCACGCTTGCGACCTTGAAACAGCACCGCGCCGCTGCGCTCGGCTTCGGTGCACCCGCGGCCCTTGCCATGGCGATTCCGCTGATCAACGTCGTCGCCGTGCCGGTCGCGGTGATCGGAGGCACCCTGCTGTGGTGTCGGTTGCGTCAGATGGGACAGCCAGTCGTTCGGTGACGATCTAGTGGCCTGTGTCGAATTGGCTGTTACAGGCCACTAAGGGCCCCGCCGCAACACCCACAGCTCTTCCCCCGTGCGCGAGTCATCGCCGATGAAGTAGGTACCCTGCAGCGTGCCCTGCGGCACGAACAGCGATTGCTCGTACGACGCGGCAACCTGCGGCGATGCCCGCATCAGGACGTCGTCGACGATGAGATACGTTTGCCCCTTCGTGCCTTCGAACGCATTGACGACGACACCGTCCAGTGCGCGCGCGATCGCATAGGGATTGTCGGCCTGAACGCCCGGCCGTGTTGCGATCTGACGCACCGAGTTTCCGTCGAACTTCCAGACGGCATAGTCGGCGATGAAGTAGAGACCATCCGGCATGGCAAGAAACTGCGCCAGGTTGTCGAGTGTGAGTGCACGCAGGCGCGTCACAGTGGTGCCATCCGTTCGA
Organism: Pseudomonadales bacterium; assembly: GCA_041620035.1. Lineage (GTDB taxonomy): Bacteria > Pseudomonadota > Gammaproteobacteria > Pseudomonadales > Azotimanducaceae > SZUA-521. Next base: position 5,415 of record JBFKCZ010000076.1, on the reverse strand, counting down.
TAGATGCCCCACTCGTTCTCCCCGGTACGGCCTCGAAAAATCACCTCATTGCCGAACACCGTCAGGGCTGCGGCGTAGCCGCTTTCAGGGCCGGGGTACATGTCCTGCACGAGGGCGGTGCCCGCCGGTGTGCCGTCGCTGCGCCACAGCTCGTTGCCGTATTGGCTATCGGACGAGTTGAACAGCAGGTAGCCCGAGATGGCCACCAGTTGGGGCGCCGCGACAAACACCGGTGCCTGCACGACCCGTTCGGTGCCCGTGATCGTGCCATCGGTGCGGTACAAACCCGGCTCCCCGTTGTCGTCCTGGGCGGCAAAGTACGTGAAACCCTTGAAATCGACGAAGCCCCCAGCCTCCGAGAAGTCGGTACCAAGCCGTATGGTGCCCGCGCTCGTCCCATCCGTTCGCCACAGTCGTCGAGGGAATTCGTTGTCGACAAACAGCAACTCATCCGCTCGCGAGTAGGATCTCCATATGTCCGGCGCGGCGACCTGCTGCGTACCGGGTGCAGTACCGTCTGACGACCACACGCCGCCCAAGGCGTTGGTGAACACGAATGTGTCGCCCGCCACTCCGGCTCGGTTCGGCGTGGAACTCGCGCTGCCGTTGAGGTTCACCACTTCACGCGTGCCCGCTGGCGTGCCGTTCGATATCCACAGCTCGCAACCGTTGGCCGTTGTACAGCCCTGGAAGAAGATACCCTGCGAGGTGTAACCGAGGATCTTTCGCACGCCATCCAGCGTTTCTGTCTCCGGACGCACGTTGTCCAACAGATAGGTACCGGCGGTCGTGCCATCGGTAGTCCACGGTTCTTCGCCGGTAACTCCGTCCGAGGCGCGGAAGTACGCACGACCGCCGATGACATCCACGAACGGCGCACTGTCGATGAGTCCGGAGTCGGGCCCGGGTGCGATGTCGTCCAGCAGTTCGAACGTCGAACCATCGGCCGTCGCCCAGTATTCCAGTCCGGTGGCGGCGGTCCTGCCTGGCAGAATCAGCCGCCCGTTCAGTTCGAAGCCGAAGTACACGGCGAACGATCGAAGCGTCACAGCCCCCGTCGCGACCTGCTCCGTGCTCGCACTGGTGCCTGCGGTGCGCCACAACGTTGAACTGCCGTTGCCGGCGACGCTGAAATACACCCGGCCATTGAACGATCTGAAGCCGCAGGGCTCAGTGAGATTGCCCATCACTCGGGTCGGAGCCGACGCGCCATTCGATACCCAGACCGCTTCCCGCCCGGGCACATCGGGGGCAGCGAGGTAGTAGCCCGAACCAACCGCCGCGAAGCATCGGATCCGATCGTCATCGGCCGGCACGAAGTTCGCGACGAGGGTCTCTGCGCCGACGGCGCCATTGGTCGACCACAGCGCCGTATCGAATCCACTGCCTTGAGCTGCCATGAAGTACAGCCGGTCGGCCGCCACACCCAACACTTCCCACACGGAGAGACTTGCCGATGAGATCGGTCTCGTGCCGTTCGCGGTGCCGTCGGTTTGCCAAAGTCGCGCGGTCGAGCCGTCGGACGCCACGAACACGGCCGTTTGACCCACGCGATACACGGCTGGGAACGCTACCGAGATTCCTGCAGGAAGCGCGACGCGAGTCGACCCCGGTGCCGTGCCGTCCGTACGCCAAAGCTCCGCGGCACCGGGAGCACCGGCCCCATAGATGATGCGGTCGCCAAAGTGCGCAAAGGTCAGGCCGTTCGGACCCGAAGCCGCGATTTGGCGGTTGTTGCCGATGTTACCGTCGGAAGCCCACAGTTCACGCGGCCCGGACTGGTATCCGCCAATGATCGGTGTTTGGGACTGCCTGATGAACAACAGCTTGCCACCGAGCTCCGCGACGGGCGCCACCGTCTGCATCGACGTATCGGTCACCGGCATCGCCGGTCCGGGCGATCCGTCGGAGAGGTAGAGCCGCGTCGTCCCCTCGTTGATTAATCCCGGGAATTCCTTGAGAAAGACCGCGAACGCGATGCGGCTGCCGAATCCGATGAATCCGAACGGCTTGGATCCATGGTTGCGACTCGTCGTGTTGACGTCCGCTACTTGGCGCAGGTCGATGGGGGCGTCGACGCAAACGAACGTGACGCTCGCATCGGCGCCAGCAACGGTCCCGCTCGCATTGGTGCTGCTGCACGCGGCCGTTCGCGGCCGCGAGCGGATCGCCACATCGAATGAGCGGCCGCTCACGAGTGACGTCGGAAAGGTCGCCGATCCAGCCCCTGTAAACGCGATTGGACTACCGCCGTTCAGCGTCAGTTCGAGCCGCTCGGATGAGTGCAGTCCCGTGACTTGCACCCGCACCACATAGCTCGTCGCCGCCGGCGCCGGCCCCGGTGCCCCGGCACCGCTGCCGCCACCCCCGCAACCAAAGGCCGAAAGCGCGAGCACTGCGACGACCACATGCCTTGCGATCACCCTGCCCCCAACCGACCGGCAACTCGCATGATTCTGCGCCTGCCGCGCACGTCCCGCGAACGGATTTGAAGCCCATGAGACGCACAGACTTGTAAGTGACGCGGCGGCCCGCGCTAAGATCGTCCACATTGACAAAACCCTAGCGAATGAGGACGCGAACCGTGATCGAAGGTGGCTGCTTCTGCGGAAAGCTGCGCTATCGCATCGCATCCGGTGGCCATCGCGCCGGCAACTGCCACTGCACGATGTGCCGCCGCGTTCATGCCGCACCTTACGTCGCCTGGCTCGTGGTGCCCGCTGATCAGTTCACCTACACGCGCGGCAAACCGACGCGTCTGAAATCGTCGGAAGCCGCGGCACGGTTCTTTTGTGCCAAGTGCGGCACACACGTCGCCTGCATCAACGACTCGCATCCCGAGATCGTCGACGTTGCGCTATGCAGCCTCGATGATCCGGCGCCACACGTTCCCGATTTCGACATCTACACCGACACGCGGCTGCCCTGGGTGCACCGCGCGGAAACATGACTCACCTGTATCGCGTCATCGTTCCGGTCTCCGACATCGAAGCGGCCGCCACCTTCTACGCCGCCGTGCTCGCACAACCGGGAAGACGAGTTTCTCCGGGGCGACACTACTTCGACTGCGAAGGTACGATTCTCGCCTGCTTCGATCCCCGCGCCGACGGTGACCGCCACGACGCGCACGCCAATCCCGAACATGTCTATCTGGCCGTCGATGATCTCGACGCGTGTTTCAAACGTTGCGTTGCCGCAGGCGCGGAGCTCGATCCCGGCACGCTGGGCGACGGATCGAAACTGGGCGCCATCGAACAGCGCCCATGGGGCGAACGGTCGTTCTACATTTTCGACCCCTTCGGCAATCCGGTTTGTTTCGTGGATCGGACTACCGTATTCACGGGGTGATGGATGACCGGCACGCTGCTCTATCTCGTGCGCCATGCCGAGAGTGCGCCGAGTCGTGAGGTCGCCGAACCACACTGGCCGCTGTCACCGCGCGGCGTGCTGCAGGCGAACGAACTCGTCAGTACGCTCCTGCCCCTCGGAATCTCGCAGGTCGTCTCGAGTCCCTACCGGCGCGCCATGGCCACCCTCGAACCCTTCGCCGCCACGACAGGTACCACCATTCAGATCGAGCCGGATCTGCGCGAACGGAAACTGACCCACGCACCCGCCGCGGACTGGCAGCGACTGCTCGAGCGTGCATGGCGGGAACCCGCGCACGCCGAACCGGATGCGGAGTCGAACATCGACTGTCAGGAGCGCGTACTCGCCTGCCTCACGCGCACCGCAAAGCGGCTCGAAGGCCACGTCATCGTCGCTGCATCGCACGGCAACGCAATCGCGCTGATGCTGAACTCGATCGACCCGGGCTTCGGCTATGAGCAGTGGCGCGCGATGAAGAATCCCGACTGCTTTACGTTGCGGTACGAGCAGCGGCGGTGGCATTGGCTGCGGGATTGAAGTGAGCACCTGTGGGAGCGGGCTTGCCCGCGAACAACCCGTTGATTCCCTTGAACCGTTCGCGTTCAAGAGGAGTCTCGTTAAAGTCCGAAAGGAGCTTGTGGGAGCGGGCTTGCCCGCGAACAAACCAATGATTTCCTCACGTTCGTTCGCGCCCAAGGGCGCTCCCACAACGGCTCCACTGACTTTGCGACACCGTCCCAGGGCGCTCGCTCAGCGAGAGCGGCACACCGTGGCTGCAAAGTCGGGGCACTGTTTCCACATGGGGCGGAAGTGCAGATCCATCAACGTCGCACCTGTTTCCTTCTCGTAGTCCCAGAGCAGTGTGGTGAACAGTAAGATCGGAGCGGCACGGCACTTCATGGTCACCTCCCGTGGTCGTAACGCAGAGACACTGCGCGGTCCGTCGGGCGGAAGGCCTGAAAGCAGCCTGATCGTTTTCTGATCCTCGCTGCCGACACCTGGAAAATTCCTGAAATCGAGGTGTAAGCTCGGGGTCCCAGCTCGGGCGGGAGAGCCGGCGTTGGGAAATCTCGGTTCGAAATTCCGGGTCGGCGATCGACTCGTCGATACCGACGCCAACAAGGTCGACGACGTCCACATCGGCGCGACGGCGATGAACGTCCTGGTGTGTCTTGCGGAAGCGGCACCGGGCATCGTGAGCCGGGAGGCGCTGCTCGCGGCGGTCTGGCCGAAGGTCGTCGTTGGCGACAACGCGCTGGATCAGGCCGTGCGGAAGATCCGTCGAGCATTGGGAGATGGCGCGGATGCGCCCCGCTATCTGCAGACGGTTCCGCGACGCGGCTACCGGTTGCGCGTGCCAGCACAGCCGGCCACGGCCCCGCGCATAGAGCCGACCGTGGCGTTCGTCGCGTTGCGCGCCGCAAGGGACGACCCAGCGCTCCGCACCTGTGCCGACCTCATTACGGCAGATCTGGTGAAGGAGTTCGCCAGGACCTCCGCCATCGCCGTGATGCACGTACCACCGGACACGGCTCATCCCGCCACGTTTCAACTGGAGGGCGCGGTGGAATCGGTCCCGGGAAATCGGGTGCGCGTCACGCTGCAGCTGCTGCGCGCCGAGAACCGCCAGCTGCTCTGGTGTGACGACACTACACACGAGATGGAGCAATTCCAGTTCGGACGCGCAGCGTTCGTGGTCAGCACGGTCGAGGTACGCCTCCACCACCTGCGACGTTCCGTACCCGCCAAACCGCTGCGCGACTACGAAGCCGGCATGGTCGAGTGGACGAAGATCCTGCTCGCCGATGGCGGCGACTGGAACGTTATGATGACGCGCTTTGAGCGCGCAGTCGTGGAGTCCCCCCACCTGCCGTGGCCGCGACAGATGATGGCGATCATGTACGCCAACCGGCTCGGCGGAACGCTGCGCGCACCGCAGGCCATTCCGGTCGCACACCACTATGCGCGGCTCGCGCTGTCGGTCGACCCGAATGCGACCTACGCGCTGGGTCAGATCAACGGTTCACTCGACCTCGACTACCCATC
>JBFKCZ010000075.1:0-8913 GCA_041620035.1 Pseudomonadales bacterium | reverse complement strand
CGGCGATCGGCTGGACTCAGGCCGACGGCAGCCGTGCCCATCGTCTGGCGGGCACGACGAAGGACGACAACATGGCCGATCCCGACCGCATCGCCGATGTCTACCTGCAGTTGCATCGTCAGCACCGCTCGACCTGGGCGTTCGAAGTGGTGCTGCGACCGTGGACGGAGAACTGGTAGGGGCGCCCGAAGTGTCCACCGCGCAACGAACGCAGCGAATGAACGGGTTGTTCGCGGGCGAGCCCGCTCCCACAATGACGCCTTCATTTCCATGCAGCCAGACACCATGAGCAGCGAAGAATCGCCCCAGGGCTACGATGTCCCAGCAGTAGAGGCATGGATCCGGCGCAACGTGCCTGCGCTGCAGCCGCCACTCACGTGGACACGGTTGCTTGGCGGGCATTCCAACCTCACTTATCAGCTCGAGGACGAGCGCGGCCGTCTGGCGGTGATCCGCCGTCCGCCCCTGGGTGAGTTGCTGCCGAAGGCCCACGACATGGCGCGGGAGTGGGCCGTGATATCGGCGCTCGGGCCGACGCCCGTTCCGGTACCGCCCGCGCTCGGGTTCTGCGACGACGCGAGCGTGACCGGCGCGAAGTTCTACGTGATGGGGCTCATCGACGGGCATCCCCTCTACAACGCCGACGACACAAGGAAGTGGGTACCCGCGGAGCATCGCGTGCGGCTCGCTCATTCCTTCATCGATGCGCTCGCCGACCTGCATGCGGTCGATCCCGACGCGGTTGGCCTCGGCGATCTCGGTAAGAAGGAGGGCTACATCGCGCGCCAGTTGAAGACCTGGTACCGGTCGTGGACCGCGTCGGTCGAGCCCGCGCAGTACGACGATCCGCGCGCGCATGCCTTGCAGGCCTACTTCCTGGCCAACACGCCCGAGCAGGGCCCTGCGCGCGTCGTGCATGGCGACTATGGCGTACACAATTGCCTGGTCGGTCCGGACGCCCGGATCGCCGCGGTGGTCGATTGGGAGATCTCGACCCTCGGTGACCCGCTGGCCGACCTCGCGTACGCGCTCAATCAATGGCCCGATCCGACGGATTCGGAGCCGCCGCGGCCCGAAGCCGCAACGTCGCTGCCGGGGTTTCCGAGCCGCACGGAGCTCGCGAAACGCTATGCGCAGCGCACGGGGCGGGATCTGTCGCAGCTCGACTTCTACATCGGTTTCAACCGCTGGAAATCCGCCGCCATCGTTCATGGGGTGTATGCACGCTACATGGAAGGCAAGAAGAGCACCGAAGGTATCGATCTCGATGCCCTGCGCGAGGGCATCGCCCGTTCACTGACGCTCGCGGAAGAGGCGGTGGCGCGCCTGCGCTAGCCCGCACCGCCGGGCCCTCCATCAAGGCACTGTTCTTGCAGGCACACCTCGCAGGCGCACAGGTCTGCCCGAAGGTGGCCGCGCCTTCGCGACGGTTTCCCACTCGGAGTGCCGGCCATCAACCCGATCGAACGCTACCTGGTGCACTTGCATGCCCGATTCCAAGGGGAGACGAGCGGTGCCATTGCGACCTACATCCCTGAACTCGCCAACGCGAGTCCCGGTTGGTTCGGCATCTGCCTTGCGACCGCAGATGGCCACGTCTACGAGGTCGGCGATTCGCGCCAACGCTTCACCGTGCAGTCGATCTCGAAACCCTTTGTCTATGGACTGGCGCTCGAAGACCGCGGCAAGGCTGCGGTGCTCGAGCGTATCGGCGTCGAACCGACCGGAGATGCGTTCAATCAGATCAGCCTCGAACCGCACACGGGCCGACCGCGCAACCCGATGATCAACGCCGGCGCGATCGCCGCCGCGTCGATGGTGGCGGGACATTCGCAGGCCGATCGCTGGGACCGGGTGCTGGGCCTGTTCGGCCTCTACTGCGGCCGCGCGCTCGAGCTCAACGAGGCGGTGTACGAGTCCGAACGCATCACTGGACACCGGAATCGCGCCATCAGCCACATGCTGCGCAACGCCGGCATCCTCACCGCCGACCCCGAGCCCGACCTCGATCTCTACTTCCGGCAATGCTCGATCGACGTCACTACTCGCGATCTGGCTGTGATGGCGGCGACGCTCGCCACCGGCGGCATCAATCCGGTTACGCGCGAGCGCGCGCTGGCGCGTCACAACGTCGATGAAGTGCTGAGTGTGATGACCACGTGCGGCATGTACGACTACGCCGGTGAATGGTTCTATCGCGTGGGGTTCCCGGCCAAGAGCGGCGTTTCCGGCGGCATACTCGCCGTTCTACCCGGGCAGTTCGGGATCGGTGTGTTCTCACCCCCGTTGGATGCCCGTGGCAACAGTGTGCGCGGAGTTGCGGTGTGCGCGGCACTGTCGGACGACCTCGAGCTGCATTCGCTCCGGGCCCCACGCGCGGCCTTGTCGGCGCTGCGAACCCGCTCGACCCTGGTGCACACGCGCTCCAAACGAGTGCGCACCGAAGCGGACCAGCTGCGCCTCGCCGAACGTGGCAGCGAGGCGGTCGTGTATCAACTTCAGGGCGACCTAGGCTTTGCGGCGGCGGAGCTGGTTGCGCGCCGGCTCAACGCAGAGCGCACAGCGTTGAAGTGTGTCGTGCTCGACTTCACCCGGGTCACCGAAGTCGACACGACCGCCGCCCGCTTGCTCTGCGAAATGACTCAGGGACAAAGCGAAGCGGGCAAGGGAGTGGCGTTGATAGGCCTGCATCGCCATCCGCGGATGCGTCGTCTGTTCGATGAAACGCGGGCGACTGAGCCGGGTCTGCGCTTCACGCACGTCACCGACCTCGACGCGGGCGTTGAATGGTGCGAGCAGCGTCTTTTGCACGAAACCGACCAGCCTCACTTCGACGCGGACGAACTGCCGTTCGACCAGCATCCATTGCTGGCGGGTCTGGCAGCGTGTGACATCGTGGAGCTCGAGCGCCATATGCGGCGTCACGAGTATCAGCCGAATCAGACCGTCGTGCGGCAGGGTGAACCGGCGGATGCGTTGTTCCTGATCGTTCGCGGTGAGCTGAGTGTGCTCGTCGACGATCTCGCCGGGGCGCCGAAGCGGATTTCGACGCTGTCCCGCGGCATGTCGTTCGGTGAACCAGCCCTGCTCGGCCATGCGCTGCGGAGCGCAACGGTACGCGCAGATCGCATTTGCGTGTGCTGGCTGCTGTCGAGCGACATCGCCGCCGCGTTGCGGGTCGACAATCCTCGATTGGCGTTCGCACTGCTCGACAGTGTGCTGCGATCGTCGTGGACGATCGTCGAGCGACTGTCGAGCGAAACCGTCGTATCGACGGTGGGTTGAGCGCGTTCCGTCAGATCTAGAACACGGCGAGCGGATTCAGCGGCGATCCGGTGCCACCCGGTACCCGTAGCGGCGCCCCCACGAACAGGAAGGTCCAGCGCTTTCGTTTCTGTGCTTCGGTTGCCAGCGCGTCGAGATCGAGGTTGTCGAGAATCGGCATGCCGAGCGCAACCAGCACGAGTTCGTGGAGGGGATTGAACAGACCTTCGACGTGCGACGGCATCGCATCGCTCACACCGTCAGACCCGATCACGGCCACGTCGCGGGCTTTCAGCCACTTGGCAACCGACACGTGCGATCCGGCGGCGGCGTCGAGGAAGTTCCACGGGCCTTTCTGCCGAACCCGTTCCCAGCGGCCCGTGCGTATGAGCAATACGTCGCCGCTCTGTACGCGCACGCCGGCCTTCTTCTCGAAGGCCTCCAGGTCTTCGGCCATGATCGCGGTGCCAGGCTCGAGATAGTCCACACCCTTCAGCCACGGCATGTCGATGAGCACACCGCGCGTGAAGACGCCGCCGTGGACGTTCTGGATTCCGAGCCGTTCGGCGCCCGTGGACTTGAGCGTGCCGACCGGAAAGCCGTTGTACATCTTGCCGTTGTGGGCGAAGTGCGACAGGCCATCGAGGTGTGAGTGGGCGAAGCCGTGATACTCGACCGCGTATCGATCGCCGGCGACTTCGTGACCGCCGAAGGTGCCCACGGTCAGCGCGTGCTCGAACGGATTGGCATTCAGATCGTCGCGCTGTTTGTTGAGTTCGAGCGCGAGCGAGACTGTCACGCCGTCTCGAACGAGCTTTGCCGCAGCCGCGCGTTTCTTCGGGGTGATGAGATTGAGCGTGCCCAGTTCGTCGTCGGCGCCCCAACGGCCCCAGTTCGAAATGTCGATCATCCATTGCTCGAAGGTGGCCCGGCTGACGGCCGGTGCCGCCGCGGTCTCGGCGGCTGCCACCGTGGAGGTGGAAATGAGAACGGCTGCGACGATGGCACTGAATTTCATGGGTCCCCGCTTGCTTGCCTTGAAGTTGATGGTGGCCAAACCCGCCCGAGTTGTGGAAACCTAGCGGGGATTACCTGAACACACTTGGAGATTCGAATGGCTGAAGCCTACATCATCGACGCGGCCCGTACCCCACGGGGCATCGGCAAGGCGGGCAAGGGTGCCTTGTCCGAACTACATCCCCAGCGGCTGCTCGCCACGGTCTGGCGTGCGCTCGCCGAGCGCAACGACCTCAAGACCGCCGAGGTCGACGACGTGATCGTGGGTTGTTCTTCGCAGGTCGGCAAACAGGGTGGCTGTATCGGCCGCATGTCGGTGCTCGATGCCGAGTGGGACACCAAGGCGGCATCGCTCACGCTCGATCGGTTCTGCGGCTCCGGCATCACGTCGGTGAATCTCGCCGCCGCCAACATCATGAGCGGAATGGAAGATCTCGTGGTTGCGGGCGGTGTCGAGATGATGTCGTACACGAGCTCGCGCAAGAGCGAAGGGGGCAGCCTCGTGCTCGACGGCGGCAATCTGCACCTGCGTGACATTCATCCGCAACCCCACCAGGGCGTGTGCGCCGACATGATCGCGACGCTGGAAGGCATCACGCGTGCCGAAGTGGATGCGCTCGCCGTGGAGAGTCAGAACCGGGCGCAGAATGCGATCGAGAAGGGCTACTTCAAGAAGTCGCTGGTACCCGTTTATCACGACGACGGTCGACTCGCGCTCGATCGCGAAGAGTTTCCGCGGCCGGGTACGACACTCGAAACCCTGGCGGGTCTGAAGACGGTGTTCTCGCAGTTCATGGACCTGCCGATCGATGGCACCGGCGAAACCTTCAAGCAGCTCGTCGCGCGCAAGTACCCCGACATGAAGATCAACCACGTCCACCACGCCGGCAACAGTTCGGGGGTGGTCGATGGCGCGGCGGGGCTGATTCTCGCCTCCGACGACTACATCAAGCGCAGCGGCATGAAGCCCCGGGCACGGATCGTGGCCATGGCGACAGTGGGCGGCGACCCGACGTTGATGTTGAACGAGCCGGGCCCGGCCGCGCGCAAGGTGCTGAAGAAGGCCGGCATGACCCTCGACGACATCGATCTGTTCGAGGTCAACGAGGCGTTCTCGGTGGTGGCGCTCAAGTTCATGCGCGACCTCGACATCGATCCGGCCAAGTGCAACGTCAACGGCGGTGCCATGGCGCTCGGCCATCCGATCGCGGCGACCGGTTCCATTCTCATCGGTACGGTACTCGACGAACTGGAACGGCGCGGGCTGAGTACCGGCCTGGTCACCATGTGCACCGGCGGCGGCATGGCACCGGCGATCATCATCGAGCGGGTCTGACGCTCGTTGTGGCGACAATCGCAGCCATGTTCGTACCGGCAGGCGTACGACATGGCTGTGAGCCCCTCGTATCCGGCGGTGGGAAGTGTGACGCAGTGCCGCTGAGCGTCAGGACGAGAGGCCTATGATCGGCCAAGATGAGCCGAGAGTTAGCAGCGATGGACCCTCGCCAAGGCGAGAAACCAACAAAGAAAATGGTCCGATCCGCGCGCTTCATGGAGGCGCAGGACGGCTGGTACTTCAGAACCCGTGAGGGAATTGCGGTGGGACCGTATCCCACCGAGTTCGATGCGCAGGTGTGCGCTTCGCTGCTCGTTGCGCGACTCGCGCAATCCAAAGGCGACCCCGACCTGCCGGGCATCATCCAAGAGTTTCTGAGCGACCCTACCGCAGGGCCGCGCAGTGCGCAGTTTCGTTCCGTCAAGCCCGCCGAGTGGCGCCATCTGAGGAAGATGCCAACCGTGCTCGACCGACTCGGTTCTGCGCTGCATCACGCGCGAGCCGCGCTCTTTCCCCGAACCTGACGAACACAGCGCCGGCTGCCGCTACGCCGGCGCGTGGCGCTTCTGTGCGGCCTGGGCGCGCTGAAATCCGTCCCGACGCTTCATGCGTTCGAGGTAGGACCGGGTCTGCGGTTGATAGTTGTCGGCGATGCCAAGGCTTTCTCCCAGGTACAGCGCGTACGCGATCGCGATATCGGCGATGGTGAAGCGCTCGTCGACGAGAAACTCGTGGCCAGCCAGGTGTGCGTCGAGCAACCGCAGGCGCGCGAGGTACCACTTGCGGTAATCCTCGGCAGCTTGCGGTTGGCGCCGCTCTTCCGGTTCGAGACGCGTATAGCGTAAGAAAATCGTTTGCGGGAACGTCAGCGTCGCGTCGCTGTGGTACAGCCAGTTGAGATAGGCGCCGTACTCGGGGTGATCGGGTTTCAATCCGAAGTCATGGCGCTGATACCGCTCCACCAGATAGTGGCAGATGCCCGATGACTCGGTCATCCGCGTCTCGCCATCGACGAAGTAGGGAATCGTGCCGAGCGGATTGATCGCGAGGTAGTCCTTCTTGAACACCCGCGGCGGAAAGGGCATGACCTCGAGTTCGTACTCCATGCGCATTTCCTCGAGTGCCCACAAGGGCCGCAGTGAGCGCGCGTCGTGACAGTGCCAAAGCTTCATCAGTTGTTTTCCTCGGATCTGACCAGTTCCAGGGCCGGGCAAATGAGATCGAGCCAGGTTTCCAGTACGGCCTCCTGTTCCGCTCGCGTGATTCCATACTGCTGCTCGATGAGGAGACCGCGCATGAAGCAGCGATTTGCGCATGCCAGGCGGCGAAGGCGTGTTTGGCCGTGGCTACTGAGCTTGCTGTGCGCCTGCAGGAGATGTGCGTCGATCTCTTTGATCGATGCCTCCAGCTCGCTGGCGATCCGTTTCTGCAGCACGCGGTCGGTGCGAGCGCTCATCAGGATCTCGAGCAGAGCGCGATAGGCGTCCGTATCGATCATGTGCTTCCACTGGTCGCGCAGGGTGTCGCGGGCACCCCGCGGTGGGGCCTCGCGAACACGATCCGCGTAGCGCAGCGGACGTCGCAGCAGGTAGCGCGCCGTCTCCGTCATGAGATCTTCCTTGGACGGAAAGTGATACTGGAGGGCGCCTTTCGAGACGCCGGCCTGTTCGACGACACGATTGATCGACGTTTCGGCGTAGCCTTGTTTGGCGAGGCAGTGAATGGCGGCCTCGCAGATGGACTTCCGGGCGCGAGCCGACTTGAGTTCCTGCTTTCCGGGCGTGGTCGCGGATGATTCCGACATAGGGCAACTCGCGTGGCGACGTCGACGATCTTAGAGCCCTGACGTCGATAAAACCATATGCTCGTATTGTTTTATCAGGTGCCCGGCAGTACGCTCGTGAGTGGGTTTGGCAGGGGACACGGATCATGGCGAAGCAGATCCTGCGCATCGCAAACTGCAGTGGTTTCTATGGGGATAAGTTGTCCGCCGCGCGCGAGATGGTCGAAGGCGGGCCGATCGACGTGCTGACGGGCGACTACCTCGCCGAGCTGACGATGGCCATCCTCTACAACCAGAAGCAAACCCGCGGTGGCAAGTCGGGGTACGTCGGTACGTTTCTCAAACAGGTGCGCGACGTGATCGGGCCATGCATCGAACGTGGCATCAAGATCGTCTCCAACGCAGGCGGGCTCGATCCGGCGGGCATGGCCGAAGACGTGGAGGCGATCATCGCGGAGCTCGGCGTGAAGGCGAAGGTTGCCTACATCGACGGCGACGATCTGATGCCTCGCATGGCCGAGCTTCAGCAGCAGGGCGTGCCGTTCGCCAACATCGACAAGGGCACGGCACTCGCAGAGTCGTCGAACGCACCGCTCACGGCGAATGCCTATCTCGGTGCCTGGGGTATCAAGGAAGCCCTAGATCATGGCGCCGACATCGTCATCTGTCCGCGCGTCACCGACGCTGCCGTGGTCATCGGCCCCGCCGCATGGAAGTTCGGCTGGAAACGTCAGGACTACGATGCGCTCGCGGGTGCGCTCGCGGCGGGACACATCATCGAGTGTGGTGCGCAGGCGTGTGGGGGCAACTACTCCTTCTTTCAGGAAGTGCCGAGCTTTCGCGACGTCGGTTACCCCATCGCCGAGATGGAAGCCGATGGCGCCTTCACCATCACCAAGCATCCGGGCACCGGCGGGCTGGTGTCGGTCGGCACGGTTACCGCGCAGCTCCTGTACGAGATCTCTACGCCGGCCTACGTCAATCCGGATGTCATCGCTCACTTCGACACGCTCACGATCGAGCAGGCCGGTGTCGATCGCGTGCGCGTGAGCGGCTGCCGTGGTTCGAGCCCGCCACCCACCCACAAGGTGTGCATCAATACGGCCGGCGGGTTCCGCAACGGCACCGAGATCATTCTCACGGGGCTCGACATCGAGGCGAAGGCGGAGATCTTCACCGATGCGTTGTTCCACTCGCTCGGTGGGCGCGAACAGTTCGATGAAGTGGACATCAAGCTGATACGCACGGACAAATCGGATGCACAGATGAACGAAGAAGCGTTCGCGACCCTGCGCATCAACGTGCGCTCGCAGGATGCCAATCTCGTGGGCCGGTTGTTTTCGGCCAAGGTCACCGAACTCGCACTCGCCAACTACCCGGGATTCAGCGGCCGCGGAACGACGGCTTCGGGGCCGACCATCGTGTATTGGCCGGCGCTCATCGACAGCAAGCACATCGTCGAGCGCGTGCACGTCGATGGCAAAACGATCGACGTCGTGCCCACGAGCCAGCT
>JBFKCZ010000074.1:0-8993 GCA_041620035.1 Pseudomonadales bacterium | reverse complement strand
GGTAGAGGCGCAATGCGCTGTGAAACGCGATGGTGTCGCCGTCGTGGCCGACGATGCGTTGGCCGCGCGAGGACGTTTCGTACGGGCCGTGCAGGACGCCGTTCATGCGCGGGTCGCTCGCAAAGCCGCGCTCGAACAGCTTGTCGCGCGAGGTGGCGGTCATGACGGCAGTGTCGCCGCTGGCGAGCAGTTCCAGCATGAACGCCGCCATGTCATCGGCCGTCGAACTGATCGAACCGGCGGGCGGAATCGAAACGAACTCGAACCCGGCAGCGACCTCTTCGGCGCCCTCGCGCCAGTAGCCGTTGGCCATGCCGTCGTTCAGGGCCTGCGGCAACGGCTGCAACGGGCTGGTGCGACGCATGCCGAGCGGCGCAAGGATGTGCCCCTCGACGTACTGCTCCCATCGCTCACCGGAAGCGAGTTCCACGAGGTGCGCCGCCAATGCCGCGCCGTAGTTCGAATATGCCGTCACCTTGCCCGGCATCATCACGCGAGCGGGCAGCATCTTCACGAGGTTCTCGTGGAAGTCGCCCACCGTGCGTGGCCCGCTCGCGAACAGCCCGATCACCCGATCTTCGAAGCCAGCCGTGTGCGTCATGAGATGCCGAAGCGTGATGGGAACCGGATAGTTGGCGGGGATCTCGAAGTCTTCCAGGTAGGTATTGACGTCGGCATAGAGGTCGAGTCGACCCGCATTCACCTGCTGCAGCACGGCAACCCAGACGAACAGCTTCGACACCGAACCGATGCGGAACAGCGTGCGATCGGCCCACACCGGCGCGTACTGCTCGCGATTGGCGAACCCATAACCCTTGGTGAGCACGACTACGCCATCCTGCACCACGGCCACGGTTGCGCCGATCGCATCACCCTTCGCTATCTGCGCACCGACGGCGCCGTCGAAGAACGACTCGATGGATTGCGGCGGCGGCGCCGCGACGGATGCGGCGGCAACAACGGCAATGAGCAACGCAGCCGGCAGACGGATCATTGCAGGACGCCTCGTCGTTCGAGTTCCG
Organism: Pseudomonadales bacterium; assembly: GCA_041620035.1. Taxonomy (GTDB): domain Bacteria; phylum Pseudomonadota; class Gammaproteobacteria; order Pseudomonadales; family Azotimanducaceae; genus SZUA-521. Next base: position 7,971 of record JBFKCZ010000074.1, on the reverse strand, counting down.
AGCGCTTTTCCTTCGTGTACCCCAGCAGTTCCTCGAGCACGAATCCATTGTCGCGCCCGTACGTCAGCGCGAGCTCCGGAACGCGCGGGGAACTGCGCGAGAACACGAGCCGACTCGACTCGATCGTGGTGTGCCCGAACTGCGCGTGCGCGATGCGATGAAAGTGTCGTCGATGCTTCAACTGTTCGTCGGCGAAAACCCCTGGTGTATCGCTCACTGCATGGGCCGGAACACCCGCTGCCTGCAACATGGCCTCGAGCTCGCTTGCGCTGACCGTTCGCGTCCATGCCCCGATACGTTCATCGATCTCCGCTTCGCGCGCGCGCCGGCCGGCGGCGTGCGACAGCGCGGGATCGCGGGCCCAGTCGTTGAACGATCCACACGTACACAGGCGCTGCCAGTCTTCGGTGTGACGAATCGCAATCGCGATCCACGAATCTGCACCTGCCGCGGGATAGACGCTGTGCGGCGTCATCGTTCGATCACGGTTGCCGTCGGCCGTCGGCACGGAGCCCGTCTGCCAGTACTCGCAGGCTGCCGGTGCCAGGAAGTGCAGCGCCGCTTCGGCCTGGGCCATGTCGATGAACTGGCCCTCGCCGGTGCGATCGCGGTGGGCGAGCGCGGCCAGGATCGCAATGGCGTTGTACCGCACACCCACGAAATCGGTGTACGGCCCGTAGCACCCGGTTGGCGTTTCTCCGCGTTGCCCCGTCAGTTCGTGGAAACCAGTGACCGCAGCCGCGAGATTGCCGAACCCGGCGTAGTCCTTCCAGGGCCCGGTCTGGCCGAGCAGGCAGCTCGAAATCATGATGATGCGCGGGTTGATGGCCTTCACCGTCGCATAGTCGAACCCCATGCGCGCGATCGCGCCGGCGGAAAACGATTCGGTGAAGACGTCGGCCCACGCAATCAGGTCTTTCAGTACGGCTCTTCCCGCGTCCGTGCCGAGGTCGATGGCCACACCGAGCTTGTTCGCGTTCGTGCTGTGGAACAGCGCCGCGCGCTCGGGGTCGGTCGTTGCATCGATGTAGGGCGCAACCGCGCGGGCCATATCGAGACGATCGCGCGATTCGACATGCACGACGGTTGCACCGTAGTCGGCAAGCATGCGCGTCGCACCCGGACCGGCAACAACCCAGAACAGATCGACGATCTTGATCCCCGCGAGTGGCGCTTCGTCGCTGTCGCTCGTCGCGAGTCTCCGCGCGGACCAGGATTCGGCGAGCGATCGCGGCGCGACCGTCACGGGCGGCTTCGAGTCCGGCAGCGGACTTGCGGAGAAGGCAGCGAACGGACCGAGGTGATGCGATGCCGCGTCCCTGCGGACGAACCGTCGCGCCGACAACTGCTCGCTCGTCAGGAGGTCCGCCACGGTGAACAGCGGTGCGACGAGCACCTTGCGGCGCAGAGACTCGGTCATGAGTTCGGCCTTCGTGCGCGTCGCGAGAAGCTGTGCGATGGCCGTGTCGATCGCTCCCCACTCGGCGGGATCGATCTGATTGCCCATCATCCGCAATGCGGCCGTGCCCCAGTCCCAGTCGGCAAAGCGGGCATCGAGCAGCCCTTCCAGGATCAGCCATTGCGCAAGCCGCCGCCCGAACGCGGCCACCGGCGGCAGGATTGCAGGCTGCACCAGCGCAAACCCATCGCGCGTCGGGTAGACATACCGCAGCGTGAGACCGCCGATCACCGCCTTGCCGGCCGATCGCTCCGCACGGGGCTGACCCACGGCCGCATCCAGCGCGCGGCCGAGCAGCGCGAGGGTGAGTGAATCCTGCGCGGCGCTGTCGATGTGCTGACCGCGGCCCGATCGATCGCGGCTGCGCAGCGCGATGAGCGCACCCACGGCCCCATCGGCGGCGGCATGCAACGCCGCCTGCGGAGCACTGATGCGAAGCGGTGCTGAACCCGGCGCACCGGTCAAGTGGAGAAACCCGCTCGCTGCAGTGGCTATCAGATCGGTGCCAGCGTAGTTCGCTTTCGGTCCGGTGCGACCGAACCACGACACCGTGACATGGACGAGATGCGGCAAGGTGCGCCCGATCGCGCGGGGATCGAATCGCCACGATCCATCCGCGCGCGGCGACTCGACCAGCACGTCGACACCGGCCAGCAGTGTCTCATCGAGTTCACCCTCGAGAATGCGTTTGTTGCGATCGTAAGCGACGGTCGTCCAGTCGTCGGCGCGCCCGCCATTCGGTTCAAAGCGCACGACATCCGCACCGAGGTCCGCGAGCACCTGGGCGGTGAGGCCCATCGCGCTGTCGGCGATGTCGAGCACGCGAACTCCGCTCAAGAGTGTCATGGCTGTGTGGCGATTTCCGGTCGAATGCTCTCCTCGGCCTCTAGCTCGACGTCGACCTCGACCTCGACCTCGACCGCCATCGGTGGCGCGTAGCGACGTTGTTCCGCGAGCAGTGCCCGCGCCGTCACCCGCACGGCTTCGAGGTGCCGATCGTGGGCGAATGCCACGTACAACGGATCGCGGTCGAGCAGCACACAGCGCTGCCCGCCGCAGTCGAACTGCGCACGGCGTCCGAACTGATTACCCGCCACACCGTACTCGCCGAAGTCTTCCGGATCATCCGCAAGTCGCCAGAATGCCTGCCAGGTCACGGGCAGCCCTTCGATGGGCCGCTGCACAGCATCGAGCGTGTCATTCGCGGCTTCGACGAGCAGCGCATCGACCGTGATGTCCGGCGCATCGACCAGGTCGTAGAGATAGTCGCACTGCCCTGCGACTTCCGCCTCGATGCGCTCGTCATCGATGCGGAACTCGTTGAACCGGTCGGACACGTTGAAACGCCACCAGCGCGTGAAGTAGACGGGAACGACGTGCGCCGGCGACGTCATGTCCTGAAGTATGTTCACCACCCGACCGAGCGCCGAGTAGCGGTCGGCGGGCTCGACTGCGGCGTCGAGTTCCTGACCGATCTCACGAAACTGCTCGTGGACGCGCGTGTCGACGAAGAAGAAAAAGTTGCGTTCCGCCTGCTGTGCGCGGTCGTAGAAGTCCGATCGATAGGTGCCGCGCAGCCAACCACTTTCCTCCTGGCGCACGTTCGCACGCGCCACGTATCGGACCTCGAGCGGCGCAATCGGCGGGATTGAGGAACCCTGCAGGCAGGCATTGAGATGGCGTGCTGCGATGAACGTGATCTGCTGGTGAATCGGCGCTTCGTAGGCACGCACGTCGGTGCAGCCGAACGCCACGGCGATCCACACCACACACTGTGTCAGCCACGATTTCCCCATGCTCTCCAGCGGGTCTCGCGCTCTCCCCGATCGATGCTAACACGGGGAAAACGGTGCAGGTCACGGAATGCGTGTCACGCGCTCCGAATCGGGCAGCGACTCGAGCAGCTGGGCAATGGTGAGCGCCATGCCGGGCCACACGAGTGTCGGTGCAACCTCTGCGGCTGGCGCGAGCACGAAGCGGCGCACGTGACCGCGCGGATGCGGCAATGTGAACGCAACCGAATCGCGCCGCTCACCTCCGAAGCAGAGCAGATCGAGATCCAATTCCCGGGGCGCGTTCTTCTCGTAGACCTCCGCGCGCCCGAATTCCCGCTCCATGGCCTTCAATGCCGTAAGCAACCCCTCTGGCGTCAAGCCGGGGCGCGGCTCGAATGCCACCACGGCGTTGACGAAGTCGTCCGCCCCCGGCGGGCAATCGATAGGGCCCGTCAACCACAGCGACGACTCGCGAAAGTCCGCTCGCGCGAACGCGCGCAGGCGATCGATTGCCGCCGTCACGAGCGCCGCCGAATCACCGCGGTTGGAACCCAGCGCAACGAGCACGCAGTTGCTCACGCGCACCACCGCAATACGCGCCACCGCAATACGCGCCACCGCAATACGCGCCACCGCAGGTAGTAATCGCACGGGGCGTTTGGCAAACTCGCAGGCTTGCTCATCGAAGCGTCCACAACGAATCCGTCACCACTGGAAGTCGGCTCATCGGGCCGGAAAGGGAGAAGAAGATGAAGGCAGCAGTCCTACGCGAAGTCAACAAGCCGCTCGTCATCGAAGACGTCAAACACGGCGACCCCGGTCCACGCGAGGTGCTGGTGCGCACCGTCGCGGCTGGCGTCTGTCACTCGGACCTCCACTTCCAGAACGGTTCGTATCCCTACCCGCTGCCGGCCGTCCTCGGCCACGAATCGGCGGGCGTCGTCGAGGCCGTCGGCTCGGCCGTCACCTACGTGCAACCCGGTGACCATGTCATCACGTGCCTGTCGGCGTTCTGCGGACACTGCGAATACTGTCTCACCGGTCACATGTCGCTCTGCCAGGAGCCGGAACTGCAGCGCGGTCCCGACAAGCCGCCGCGCATCTCCGCGAAGGACAAACCGCTGTTCCAATTCCTGAATCTGTCGTCGTTCGCCGAGCGCATGCTGGTTCACGAGCACACGATCGTGAAGATCAGGAAGGACATGCCGCTCGATCGCGCGGCGTTGATCGGCTGTGGTGTCACCACCGGCGTCGGCGCCGTGATCCACACCGCCAAAGTGCAACCCGGCAGTACGGTCGCCGTCATCGGCTGCGGCGGTGTCGGACTCTCCTGCATCAATGGTGCGGCGATCGCCGGCGCGGGGCGCATCATCGCCATCGACATGGTGCCCTCGAAGCTCGAACTCGCACGCAAGTTCGGCGCGACCGACGTGGTGAACGCGAAGGAAAACGATCCGGTCGGCACGGTCATGGAAATGACCCAGGGCGGCGTGCATTTCTCGTTCGAAGCCATCGGGCTCAAAACCACCACGGAGCAGGCATTCAAGATGCTGCGGCGCGGCGGCACGGCCACGATCATCGGAATGATCCCGGTTGGCACGATGATCGAGCTGCATGGCCCCGAGTTCCTGATGGAACGCAAGATTCAGGGTTCCAACATGGGCTCCAACCGGTTCCGCGTGGACATGCCGCGGTTCGTCGACTTCTATCTCGCCGGCAAGCTGCACCTCGACGACATGATCTCGCGGCGCATCAAGCTCGAAGACGTGAACGACGGGCTGAAGGCGCTGGAGAAAGGCGAGATCGCCCGTTCCGTGATCATGTTCGAGTAGCGGTGTGCCAGTAGGAGCGACCCTCGGTCGCGATTCGCGAAGGCGATCGCGACGGCTCGCTCCTGCAAACGCGCTCTGCTACTGAATCGCGATGTAGCCGAACTCGCCGGCGCGATACACCCGCAACAGCAGCTGCCGGCTCGACCGCCGTGTACCTTCGGTGAGTTCCGAGAGGTTCCGTGTGGCCTGCCGGTTCGCCGCCACGATCACGTCGCCGGCGCGCAGTCCGTACGCAAACGCGCGCGAGTCGGGAGCCACCTCGATTACGAGCACGCCCGCGCCCATGGTGGGGTCGCCTTCGGCGCGGAAGTTGCGCAACTCGACGCCCGCCAGACGCGGATCGATCCGCTCGCCGCTCTGCTGCTCGTAGGAATCTGCCGCAATCTGCAGCGTGACCTTCGTGCGCCGACCATCGCGCAGCAGCGTCACGGCGACCGAGTCACCGACCATCATCACCGCGGATTCGCTGTGGAAGTCGACGACCTTGCGGATGTTCCGGTCGTTGACCTTGACGATGATGTCACCCGCGACGATACCCGCGCGGCCCGCAGGACTGTCCTCCTCGACTTCGACCACCACGACACCTTCGCGCCAGTCCACATCGAACGCAGTCGCGAGTTCGGAGTTCAAGGCCTGCACCGAAACGCCGACGCGACCGCGCCGCACTTCCCCGTGCGCGATCAGCTGATTCATGATCACGCTGACCATGTTGCTCGGAATGGCGAAACCGATGCCCACGTTGCCGCCCGCCGGCGCGAGGATCGCGGTGTTGATGCCCATCAGTTCGCCGCGCAAGTTGACGAGCGCACCGCCGGAGTTACCGGGATTGATCGACGCGTCGGTCTGAATGAAGTCCTCGTAGCCTTCGATGCCGAGGCCGCTCCGGCCCAGCGCGCTGATGATGCCCGACGTCACGGTCTGTTCGAGACCAAACGGATTACCGATGGCCACGGCGAAGTCGCCGACCCGCACCTTGGATGAGTCCGCGAAGTCGATTTCTCTCAAGTTCGTGTCTTCGACCTGGAGCACGGCCAGATCGACCTGGGCGTCGCTGCCCACGAGCTTGGCCGACAGACTGCGGCCATCCGCGAGGGTCACCGAGATCTCGTCGGCGCGGTCCACGACATGATGGTTGGTGACGATGTAACCGCGCCGCGCATCGACGATGACACCCGAGCCGGCGCTCTGGGTACGCCGGTAGCGGCGACGCTGGTCGGGCACGCTGAAGAACCTTCGAAAGAAGGGATCGTCCAGCAACGGATTGCGAACCTGCACGGTCGTGAAGGTGGCGATGTTCACGACTGCCGGGGTGACCTGATCGAGCATGGGAGCGAGTGACGGCATCGCTCCACCGTCCGGCATTCGACTCGGCATCGCCGCATCCACCGCCAACGCGGCCAGGAACAGCGATGTGAACAGCACCGCGCGCATCATGAAACTATCTCCATTTTTCGGGACGAACTCCGACCACGCTCTGGCGCTACCGTTCAAGGTAGCTCGCCACGCGGCATCGGACCCGCGGTCGATGCGAGCGCCAATGCAACCGCCGAGGCCAGGGCCGCGGCCCAGAACACGAGCCCATAGCCGCCGACGCCGTGCATTATGCCCATCACGACGGGCCCCGACGCGACGCCGAGGGTCGTGACACTCTGGCTGAGCGCAAAAATGCGCGGATAGTCCCGCGGCCCGAATGCCTGTGCAAGCAGCAGCGGCTGCAGCATCAACAGGTTCCCGACCGTACACCCGAATACCGCGGCGGCAGCCCATAGCGAAGTCGCCCCTTGCGCCTCGGCCAGCAATGCAAGTCCCGCGGCCTGGCCCGCCATGTTCACGAGGGTGAACGGCATCATTCTCACGCGCGCGAGCAACAGACCCCCAAGCAGGCGCGCAACGATCGACATCGATGCGAGTAGAGCCACCGCGAACGACGCTTCGATGGGTCCCACCACCTCGGCACCGCGGTTGTACAGGTGCGCAATACAACCGACCTGAGTGCCCATGAGCAGTACATAGCTGGCCGTCACCACGATGAAGAAGCGCGACCTGCGCGCTTCCCCGAGAGGAGTACCGCCGAGCACCGGCGCCGACCGGGTCGAGACCGATGAACCGGGAAACGAACGGATGGTGAACACCGCGATCGGTGCAATCGCCAGCGCATAACAGAGCCCCATCAGCGCCATCGCGGATTCGAGCGTCGCCGATTCGAGCAGTACCACCGACAGTGGCGTGACCAGCACGCCGCCAAGGGACAAACCCGTGGACGTGATCGACAAGGCCAGCGCGCGGCGTCTGGCGTCGAACCAGCGCGTCACGAGCGTCGTGGCGGGCAGAAGCGAAACCGCCGTGTTGCCGACGCCGAACAAACCGTACAGCACGAACAGCTGCCACTGCGCGGTGACCTGACCAATGAGTGCGAGCGCCGTTCCACCGAGCAGCGCACCCGCCACCATCACCACACGAGCATCGCCGTGCTGCAGCCAGCGCCCGACCGCGAGCCCGGCAACGCCGCCAGCGAGGAAGAAGACGCCCACTGCTCCAGATACCTCGGCGACGCTGAATGCACGGTTGGCCGCGAGGACGTTCATGTACAGCGAGAGATTGTAGAAACCGAGGCCGGAGGAAACCGTCAGCACCGAGAACAGGCCCGCCACGAGCGTCCAGTTCTGACCGCCAGCGGAGATCGAAGTAGGTGAGTTCATCGACGGATCATATAGTGCATCGCCCCATCGACGGGGCGACAATCGTTGCGGTGCATGACGAGGCGACACAGAGTGACCACCAACGACTCATTGAAGACCGACGTATCGACGCACTTCGCCTTTGGCGAAAACTGGGCGGCTTTTGCGAAGTCCATCTCTCCGGAGCGAATCGCCGAAGCAGAGCGGGGCCTCAATGCGTTGCTCGC